>JAGNZR010000012.1 GCA_017984315.1 Fusobacteriaceae bacterium
GGAAAAGTTAAAGAGATATAATCTCCAATATCTACCGAATAAAGTTTAGAAAACCTAATCCCTATGAGCACACTTTGAGCATCAAATTTATTATCTCCCAAAATTACTCTAGGTGAAATTTTCATTATTTTATCTGCGTCTTTTAAATCAACCCCTTTAATAATTAAAGGTGAAGATCTAAGCCCCCTTTTATATATAGCGTTCCCATCAATAGCATAAGAGACATACTTCACATTAGGCATCTGCTTTATTCTATTCCCTATCTCCTCATAGTTAGGTATTTTATCTCTATCATAAATATAATTTCCATAGACTACATTACTTTTTTCTGAAAATTTATACACATCCCTTGAATCTCCAGTGGTAATCTCAATGTGTGGAGCACTTCCTAAAGTTTTATCAATTGTATAACCTTGTAAAGAGGTAACTACTGAAGAGATAAATATCTGAACAGCAACTCCAAAAGCTATTGCAGATGTTATAAATATAGACTGCCATTTACTACTCAATAAAAATACTAACCCTAACTTTAGTTCATATCTCATGGCTGAACAACTGCCTTAATTTTTACCCTGGTTCCATCTTTTAATGTAAAATTATTGGTTATCAGATCCCCATTTTTTAGGCCTGAACAAATAAGGTTATCATTTATAACAGGATATATCTCTACCTCTTGTTTTTTAATTTTATCCCCTTCTAAAAGGTAAACATAATTTTTTAACTCTTGGTTCAAAATATAGTCATTAGGTATAACCATTACATTTTCAAAAGCATTTCCCTCTATCACAACATTTACAGTACTCCCAAATAAAAACGAATCAGAGTTTTTAAGAATTTTTGCTTTTATCTGAGTTGTTCCATTATCTTTACTTATATCTGGTCCAAAATAATAAATTTCCCCATCTACTAAATTTGATTTATCATTAGACTTATATATTTTTACCTCTTTTTTAAAAGTAGTGTTTGTTAAATATTTCTCATCTAAATCTATTTCAATATATTTATCCTCTACAGAGTATAGTGTAAATAAATTTGAATTAGGCTCTACAACCTCTCCTAAATTAACTTTTTTTCTAGTTATAATGGCATCATATGGAGATTTTATACTATATTTTTCCCTCTCTTTTTTTAATGAATTCAGATTTTCACTGGCAATCTCTATATTATTTTTTAAGATTTCTTTAGAAGGACCACTTTTCAAAGAGTTTAAATTTGCTTTAGCTGTAGTGTATCTATTTTTTGCACTAGAATAAAAATTTTCTTGAGATTGAAACTCTAAAATATTTACAAGATTTTTATCATAAAGCACTTTATATTTTTCATACTGTTCTTTGTATATATTTAAATTTTCCTTAGCAGCCAAATACTCACCCTGTGCCATCTCTAAATCTGTAGTTTCTAATTTTAAAAATTCATTTTTAGCCATCAGGAGTTTTGCTTCCCCTTGAACTATCTCTCTATCGATTTTAGAAGTATCTAGTGTCAATAATATATCCCCTTTTTTTACAGTATCCCCCTCTTTAAAAAAGATATTCTCTACTCTCCCAGTAACCTCTGTTGACAGAATAGAATTTTTTTCTGACGTAACTACACCTGAAGCAATAATTTTTTCAGTTACATTTCTTGGCGCTATTTTTAAAGCTTCAACACTTGGCAGTTGTCTTAAATGGACAATATATTTAAATAATATAACTAAAACTATACCAATCACTAATATAAGAATATTTTTTTTCATTATCTCCACATCCTAATTACTTATTCTATAAGTTATATTAATAAAAAAAAGGAAATTTCTTTTTTTTATCTAAAATTATTTTAGTATACTTATAAATAAAATTCCTTTGGAAGGTGGCGCCTCATGTTAAAAGATATGTTATCAAAAGAGTTAATAAAACTTGATTTACAAAGTAGAACAAAAGATGGAGTTATTGATGAATTAATATCACTACTCTTTGAAAATAATAAGATTTTAGATAGAGATGGATTTAAAAAAGATATTCTTAAAAGAGAATCCGAATCCTCAACTGGATTGGAGGAAGGGATAGCTATCCCCCATGCTAAGAGCGATTTTGTTTTATCCCCAAGCATTGCCTTTGGAAGAATAAAAGAGGGGATAGATTTTAAATCTCTAGATGGTGAACCCTCTACGCTATTTTTCATGATTGCATGCCCTACCTCTTTAAACGATTTACATATTGAAACATTGTCAAAACTCTCTATTCTTTTGCTTAAAGACTCTATAAGAGAGGAGATTTTCCGTTGTACTATTCCTGAAGAAGTTTTAGCAATACTTATCTCAAACGAACTTTTAGTTGAATTTTCATATAACTCAAACCCAAATGCTCCTTATGATTTAGTGGGTGTTGTAGGATGCCCAAATGGCATTGCACACACTTATATGTGTGCTAATTCCTTAGAAGTTAAAGCCAGACAACTTGGTATTAATTTAAAATTAGAGCTTAACTGTCCTAAAGAAGTTAAAAACAGATTAACTGATGAAGAGATAAAACAAGCTAAAGCTGTTATTATAACATCTGATATAAGGGTAGAGACAGATAGATTTGATGGTAAACACCTCGAAATTGCAAAATTAAAAGATGGGATTCAAAGAACTGAAGAGTTGCTAAAAAATGCAATTAATCAAAACTCCCCTATTTTTAAAATTAAAAATTAAAAAATCCCCCCTCTTTAATATTTTTTATTAAGGAGAGGGGATTTAATTATATAACTTCAATTTGAAACATTTTCATAACCAAAAGTGCGGCATTATAGTCCTCTTCACTTACTGATGCAGTGCAATTTTGGGGAACTGTGATTTTTACCCCTCTTTATTTTTATATAAAATTATGAATCAGTTATAAAGCTCTATACATTTCTGGAATTAGCAAATTATTTTCTAAAGCTTTATCTATTTCATCTATTATTTTATTTTTATCTTTAGGAAAAGTCCCTTCAAGACTTAAATAATTAGAAGCGTGATTACTTCTGAAAATAATATTAGACTCCGTATCAATATTTTGAATTATTTTTTTTATCTCATTTAATATTTCAAAATTTTCCAATGGAACAAAACTACCATTTTCTATATTTTTGTATAACTCAGTATTTTTATTATACATTAAGCTTAATATGCTGAAATATTCAGGTTGTATTACGCTTACTGCTCTCCCTGTATTTATAGCATGATTATTGCTGAGAGCTTTTCCACCTAATCCTGCAATAGCTGTAATAGAAAGTTTTATCCCTGCCGCTTTTACTTTTAACCCTGCATCTATTATCTCATTTACAACCACACCTTTATTTACACTTTTTAAAACCTCATCATCCCCACTTTCTAATCCTAAATAAATTAAAAAAACACCTAAATTTTTAAGCTCTTTTAACTCTTTTTCACTTTTTAAAAGTATTGATTTTGGAGATCCATACATGGAGATTCTATTACACTCTGGAAATCTCTCTTTAATATATACTATTATCTCACTCAGCATTTCAAATTCTATAATAAGAGCATCACCATCGGCTAAAAACACTCTTGGAGCTGATTTTATTGTCTCTCTGTAATAATCAATCTCTTTTTTTATTTGTTCTATAGGTTTTATTATAAATTTTTTTGTTTTATACATATCACAAAAAGTACATTTGTTGTGAGAACACCCCAAGGTAGCTTGAACAATCAAGCTGTATGCCTCACTTGGCGGCCTATACAAAGGCATATTATAATTCATTTATTCTCCTTTAAATTAAATTATTTTTTCATAAATTTTCTTCTGAATCATTGTACTATACTTTTAATTAATTTTACATAAAATATCGATTTATTTTTATTTAAAAAAAAGTTTATTATATTTTAATAAATTAAATATATTTTTATTGATTTTTCGATTCAAAAATGTATACTTGCTTAACATTTAGTTTCAAAGGAGGATATTTAGTATGAAAATAGGTATACCAAAAGAGATTAAGAACAATGAAAACAGGGTGGGAATGCTTCCTTCAGGAGTTTCTCAGTTAGTTGCAGATGGAAATACTGTATATGTTGAGAAAAATGCAGCTATAGGCATTGGAATCGGTGACGACGAGTATATTAAAGCTGGAGCCGTTATTTTAAACTCTTTAGAAGAAGTTTTTGAAAAATCAGATATGATTATAAAAGTAAAAGAGCCTCAACCAAGAGAGATTGCTTTATTTAGACCTGACCATTTAGTTTATACTTACTTACATCTTTCTGCTGATAAAGAATTAACTGAAGGTTTAATGAAAACTGGAGCTACTTATGTTGCTTATGAAACTGTAACTGGAAAAAACGGTACTTTACCTCTACTTTTACCAATGTCTGAAGTTGCTGGAAGAATGGGAACACAAGTAGGAGCAACTTATTTACAAAAAAATTATGGTGGAAAGGGGATCTTACTCGGTGGTGTTACTGGTACTGAAAGAGCTAAAGTTGTTATAATAGGAGCAGGAATCTCTGGTCAAAGTGCTTTAAAAATGGCAGTAGGACTAAATGCAGATGTTACTATTTTAGATATTGACATTGAAAAATTAAGATATTTAGATGACCTTTATGGTAACAAAATAAAAACATTATATTCAACTAAAGATAATATAGAAAAATCTGTTATAAATGCAGATTTAGTTATAGGTTGTGTACTACTTCCTGGAGCTAAAGCACCAAAACTTGTAACTGAAGAGATGATAAAAAAGATGCAAAAAGGTACTGTATTAGTTGATATTGCAATTGACCAAGGTGGATGTTTCGAAACTTCTAAAGCTACAACTCATGAAAACCCTATTTATTTTGTTCATGATGTTTTACACTACTGTGTTGCTAATATGCCAGGTGCATTTCCTAAGACATCTACTTATGCACTAAATAACGCTACTTTAGGTTATGCTAGAGCTCTTGCAAAATTAGGAGCAGTTGAAGCTTGTAAAAAATATCCAGATTTAGCTAATGGATTAAGCATTCTTAATGGAAAGCTAACTGATAAAACTGTTGCTCACGATTTAGATCTGCCTTACTCTGAATTAAAATTATAATTTCTTAATATAATTTACCAAAAATTTTATAAAGCATTTAAAATAAAAGGTGCCCATCTATAATTAGGGCACCTTTTATTTATAACTTATAATTTAATTTACTCTTTTTATTTCTATTAAATAAAAAGAGTAATTTTTAAATAGCACCTCGTAATTAGAATTTTTTTCTAAATCTTTTAATTTTTTAACATCTTTTTCTCTAACTATAATGACAATATCTCTGTTTTTTTCAATATCATCTTTAAATTCTGAAACTTCTTTGTACTTTTTATATGGAACATCTAATGTTTCTAAAAAATTAACTCCATCTTCAAATCTAAAAAGTACAACATTCTTATTCTTATTTTTAGCAATATCAACCATATAACTTTGAAGAGGCTTAATAGTATAGTTTTCATTGAAATCTCTACTCTCATAAAAGGCAACAGATAAAAGCATAATAAATACAACACTTATATTTGAAATCCCTCTATTTTTTCCATCACTATCTTTTAATTTGTAGAAAAACCATAGAGTTACTAGAAATAGTACAATAACCATCCCTTTACAAAGAAAACTTAGATTATATTTTGAAATATTTGATACTGCAATAAGGGCTGCAACTCCTAAAATTAACAGTATATAAGTAATGAACAGAGATTTTTCAAAATATTTTCTCCACTCTTTTCTATTGTAAAAACAATAAATAAGACCAGCTATTCCAGGGTATATTGGTAGAAGGTATATATCTAATTTACCACTTATAAAAGAAAAAAATATAAAAGATGGAATAATCCATGCTATAGACAATTTTTCTAATGAGTTCCATCCTTTTACATTTTTAAAATCCTTTAAATATAGTGCAATACCCGTTAAAAACGGAATTCCAAAAGGCATTGTTGTTAAAAATATATTTTTTAGATAATAAAATATTGGTCTTTTATGAGCATATGAGTTTACTACTCTTCCAACCGTTTGCTTTCCTAGCATTAAAGATAGATACTCTTTTCCATTTTTGCTAAAATATATAGAGATAAACCATATCAAAACTATAGATATAACTATTAAAATCCCTTTTTTTATCTTTAATTTTTTTAAAAAATCCCTCTCTTTATTCAGATAAGTAAAAAATATAATTGTTAAAAGTGGAACAACTGCCCCTCCTCCACCTTTTACAAGAATAGCTAACCCTATACTTATAAAAATGAGTAAAAAATATTTTAATTCCACATCTTTTTCAGGGTATAATTTATACTCTTCATAGGCTAAATAAAAATTTACTATAGCCACTGTTATAAACATACTCATAAGTGTATCCATTCTTAAAACAAGAGAAGCTCCACTTGAAAATGATAAAGTCAAAAATATTAATGGCACTAAATATGTTTTAAATATTTTTTTCAGTAATATCGCTTCAATATAAAGAGGAATAATTCCAGCCAAAATTAGAGCTACAGGATAAATCTCTTTATCAAAAACAGCTTTTATAACCCCTAAAATCCAGAAATAAAGTGGGGGTTTATCAGGATACAACTCCCCTAAATAACTCAATATCAAATACTCTTTATTTTGCAGCATTTCAGAAAGTACCACAAAATATTTCATTTCATTTCTTAAATCAGGGTATCTAAAAAAACTAATACCACATAAAATAAAAAATAAAATCAGCATCAAATAAAAATATTTTTTTTCTGTAACATTTTTCATATCTATTTACTCCTAATTTCTCTATACTACTACTTTTTTAATTGGATTTCATATACCTTTACAATCTTATTATTTCTAAAATTCCTGTAAAATTTCCACTGGTTTATTACAGTATACCCATTTATATCTGTCTTCTCCTTTAAAATATCAGAGTTTTCATCCTCTTCAGTAAAAAGTAAAAAATTTTCAGGTAATTCATTAGGAGTTTCAATTAAAGCTGGTGTGGCATTATTTGTTGTTTTGTCTTCTCCAATTCTTATTATTTTTCTTCCAACACGCCATACATCTTCTATTTTAAAATTAAATGAATACATTTTCAAATCTGGTTCTATATGAGAGATAGTATGTAAATCTTCTAACTCAACTCTTTTATGCCTATACATCAGCTCTTTTTCAATAAACCATACTCCTGTACCATTTACTATTAGCATAGCAATACCTGTAAAAACAATTATCACTTTATTTCTATGCTCTTTATATTTTTTCAATGTTATTAAATAAGACACTAATACTGCTAAATAAAGTAAAATTTCAACTATAAACACTCCATTTTTCCCTATACTTTCCTTGATATGTACCCCTTTTATAGCAAATAAAACTACCATTGCTGCAAAAGATATTCCAATTAATCCCCCTTGAAGAATAAAAATCCACTTTTCATATTTCTTAAACATCTCTTGGGGTTTTTTATAATAATGACAAACTATTACTCCACAAGGAATATTAGTTATTATATATAGTGGGATCCCATAACGCTGCTTTTTCATTTTTATAAATGAAATTAATAAAAGTGATAATAAACTCCAGATAAATCCTAGTTCTAATAATTTTTTATTACTCTGGGATAGCCATTTTTTCTTCAATAAAAATAACATCCCCATTGCATTAAATAGTATCCAACCACCAGTATAAACAAAATAATCAAAATAGTAAAAAAAACCTTCCACTGCTTTTGTGTCCCATGTATCTTGTTCTTTCCCCATCACTGAAAAGAAAATTGATTTATACAAAACTATCATATATACAGGCCATAATGCTGCAAAAATTGTTCCAATAATAATATATATAATAATTGATTTTCCTTTTTCTAAAAAATTATTTTTCCCTTTCATAAAAAAATACATAACTAAAAAAGGAAGTAGCATCCCATAGGGAGCTACAGGTCCTTTACTCATAATGGAAGCTCCTAAAAGAAAAGAAGCTATCCAACATTTATATTTTTTTTTATCTTCAAGATATTCATATAAATAAACAATCGATGCAAACATAAGGCCATAAGAAAAAATATCCCATGTATTAACTACTCCCTCTTTCATTATCATAAAGTTTGTAGCAGTTATTCCTGCAGATATAAAAGCTAAAAAATTATTATTAGATATTCTTTTTATAATTCTGTACATCAAAAAAACCAGCCACACCGAAAGAAGTGCGGCAGGTAACCTTAAAATCCATGTACTCTCTATATCCCCTGTTATTTTCATGATAAGAGCTGTCATCCACGTTGGAAATGGTGGCTTCTCAAACCTGTAAACGCCATTTAGCGTAGGTATAAGCCAGTTTCCATTCACTATCATCTCTCTTGCTGCTATAAAATTTCTAGACTCCATAAGTCCAACATCTTCCACACCCAATCTTGTAAAAAATGAAAAAATTGATATTACTAACAATATTAATTTATATTTTTTATCTGAATATTTTTCTACATCCAGAATAAAATCCCCATTTTTTTTGACTATAACCACCCTTTTTATACCCCTTCATACTATCCCTATTGGGTTAAATATTTTTTATTTTAAAATTTTTCGTAATGAATTTTGCTGAAATTCATATCATCAGCAGTATACCCTTTTTTCTCTTCATCTGGATATCCTAGAGCTATCACAGCTAAAACACCATAATGTGAAGGTATTCCAAATATACCTCTTATTATCTCTTCTGATAGATTACCATCAGCATCTTTCCTATTTTTCATTTGTACCCAGCATGAACCTAAACCTAACTCCCAAGCTTTTAGTTGGATCAGTGTTGCTGCTATTGAGCAATCTTCTGTCCAAATATCTGATATATTCGAATCTCCTGTCACAACTATAGCAAGAGGTGCATTTTCAATCATACTAGCTCCAGATGCTTTTGCCATTGAAAGAGCTGCAAGTTTTTCCTTGTCAGTCACTACTACATACTCATATGGTCTTCTGTTGCAAGCACTTGGTGAAACTAAAGCCACTTCCATAATTTTATTCATAACTTCTTTTTCTACAGGAATATTTTTATATTTTCTTATTGTTCTTCTACTTAAAAAATCCATTATACCACCCCTATTTTTTATTTAAAATTATATTAGAACACTTCAATATACTTTTATTTTATAGTGTAAAGTTTCACTTTAATAAGTATACTTTATTTAATTTTATTTTACAATTAAATAAAAAGGATTTGTGACTTACTTTTCTAATAATATTACATCAAACTGGTTTTTAAGGAGGAGTTACTATGAGTTATCAAAAATCTTTTGTTGATATTGGAAATACACACTGGAATGAATTTAAAAATAAATTAAATCTTACAGAAACGTGTAGTGATACAAAAAAATTATTTTCTGTTACAATGGCCAAAATTTTTGCTGAAGTTGAACCTGAATTAAAAGTTACACATGGAGAGTTTGAAAGTGATTTTTCTTTAACTGAAAACGGATATGCTGTTTCTAAAAAAATTTCAGAAAATGATCTATACAAAGCATTAGTTATGGTTTCAGATATTCCTTCTATAATTGAAAGATATTCAAGAGCATGTGTAGACAGAGTTACTCGTCAATCAAAAGCTTCTAAAGAGGAAAATACAAAAAAAATTATTCATTAGTATAATTTCAAAATAAAAAAACTCCCATCACTATTTTAAAAATAGCTCTTGGGAGTTTTTTATTTTATGCTTTAATTTATATTTTATGTATGCAACGTCCATCAGCTTGATGCAGAGGAGTTAATACTAAATCTGTTATTTGGATATTATGAGGAAGGTTAGACACGTAAATAACTGTATCTGCTACATCTTCAGGTGTTAATGGTTCTATCCCTGTATAAACACTTTTAGCTCTAGCTGAATCCCCTTTAAATCTTACTAAAGAAAAATCAGTCTCAACCATCCCAGGTAAAATTGTTGTAACTCTTATATCTTTATCAACTAAATCTATTCTAAGTCCATCACTTATTGTTTTTATGGCTGCTTTACTTGCACAATAAACAGCTCCTCCTGCATAAGCTGAATTTCCAGCAACTGATCCCATATTTATTATTGTTCCTTTTACTCCATTTTCCAGCATTTTAGGAACTATAAGTTCTAGCATATATATCGCACCTTTAACATTAGTATCTAGAACATTGTCTACATCCTCTCTTTGATTAAGGTATAATTTATCTAATCCAATAGCTAACCCTGCGTTATTAACTAAAATATCTACTCTTTTTAAATCATCAGGTATATTTTCTATTTTTTCTTTTAAAGTAGCATACTCTCTCACATCAGCTACTATAACATGAGATTTAACTCCATACTCTGTTTCAGCCAGTTTTTTTAACTCAATAAGATGAGTTTCATTTCTAGCTATTAAAATAAGGTTTGCACCCATTTTAGCATATTTAATAGCTATTGCTTTTCCAATTCCATTACTTGCCCCTGTTACCAACACATTTTTGCCTTTTAAATTATTCATTTTTCACCCCTATAAAAAATTTTCATAATATAAATTAACTTTTAATATATGCCTCTTTTATTTTTTCAACTGTGTCCTGAGTTATAGTATCTAAATCAATAAAAACGCTGTAATCCCCTGAAATTTTATATAGTAAAAGTCTTTTATCATACAGCTCTTTTATTTTAGAAAAAACATCATCGCTTTCTAAAATTAGTGGTCTGTGCTTAGAATCTTTTATCCTTTCATAAATACACTCAATTGTTGCATCTAAATATACAACAAAAGATGTTTTTTTCAAATTTTTTAAATTTTCATTGTCAACAATAGCACCGCCTCCAGTAGCTATTACAATATTATTCTCCCTAGATTCTTCCTCAATTATCTCCCTTTCCCTATCTCTAAAATATTTTTCACCATGCTCTTTAAATATATCAGGGATACTTTTTTTCTCCCTCATAGAGATCATCTTATCTATATCTATAAATTTCATGTCTAGTGCTTTTGCCAGTTGCCTACCAACAGTAGACTTTCCGCTTCCCATAAAACCTATAAGAGCTATATTAGCCTTCATTTAATACCTCTCTTACAAAAATTTTCATTTTTTATTTTTCATAATGATTATATCATAAATTTTTAATATTGTATTTTAAAAAAGAAAATTTTGCTTTATTATGATATAATATATAGGCTAATATTATTAAAAAAAAGTTTATATTTGGGAGTGTATTTATGTCTAAAATTTTAATAATTAATACTGGAGGAACTATAGGGATGGTCCATTCTGAAATTGGAAACCCTAATTCACCTCTTAGACCCGCTAATTCTTGGAGTGAAATTGCTAACGAACACCCTATATTAAAAAGATTTGAAACAGGTTATTGCCAAATTAAAGAGCTTATAGACTCTTCAGACTGCAACTTTGAAACTTGGATAGAGATTGCTAAGATAATAGAAAAAGAGTATGAAAATTACATAGGATTTGTAATTTTGCATGGAACTGACACTATGGCTTATACTGCTTCTGCTCTCTCTTTCGTATTAAAAAATCTATCAAAACCTGTTGTACTTACTGGTTCCCAAGTTCCACTTCAAAAACCAAGAAGTGATGCACTACAAAACCTCATTACTTCTATCATGATTGCAGGTCATGAACAATATGGAGTAAGACTTATTCCAGAAGTATCAATCTTTTTTAGAGATACTCTGCTTCGTGGAAATAGATCTAGAAAATTAGATGCCTCTAATTATTTTGGATTCTCATCTCCAAATTTCTTGCCACTAGCTGAAGTTGGTGGAGATTTAACAATTGACAAAGACAGAATTTTAAAAAAAGGCAATAAAGAGTTCTATCTTGATGCCGCTTTTGATAATAATGTCATAATTATCGAAATTTTTCCAAGCTTAAAACCTATATATATTAAAAACATTATCGATTCTAACCCTACTCTAAAAGGGGTTATTTTAAAAACTTTTGGAAATGGTAATGCTCCTACAAATAAAGAGTTCTTAGAAGTTATAAAGTATATAAATTCTAAAAATATTGTTGTTGTTGATATTACTCAATGTTCTAGAGGTTTTGTAAAAATGGGGCTATATGAAACTAGTGCTAAAATGGTTGATGCGGGAGTAATTAGTGGATCTGATTTAACTCCAGAGGCAGCTATTACTAAACTTATGTATCTCCTTGGGAAAAAACTATCTTTTCAAGAGGTTAAAAACGCCATGAAAATAGATATTGTTGGGGAGCAGACAATCAATCAGTATGATTGGGAGTTTTCTTGTAACTCTAAAAAATCTAATATTTTCAACTTTTCAATTGCTGCACCTAAAAATGCTGATGAGCAAGATATACTTAAATCAGTAGTTAGAGTTACTGGTATTGAAACTGATTTAGAAAATGATGAAGAGATTGAGATTCAAGTGATTATTCAAGGGGATAAAGAGTATGAATCTATTTTAAAGACTAATTATAAGAAAAAAGTTATTAGAAACAACTCTAATCTTTCTAATGATGTTCACTTAAATTTTAACAATACAATTAAAGCTCTTTTAAAAGTATCACGTAATATTGAGATTACTTTAAAAACATCTAAAGAGGTTCAGTGGAATAAACTGGCATTTACTCTTTTTACTGAAAAAGTATAAAATAAAGTGCTGTAATATAAAATAAAATTTGACATCTATAACGATGTATAGTATAGTTTTAATGAAAATTTAATATATTTTTAATGCTAGGGGAGCCTTATGGCTGAGAAGTTTTTACTGACCCTTTGAACCTGATCTGGTTAGAACCAGCGTAGGGAAGCTAGTTTAATTAGTATTTTTTATTAATTATAAAGCTACTTCCCAAGGAAGTAGCTTTTTTTATTTGGAGGTGGAGTTTATGAATTACATTTTAAATGGTGAAAGTCAAACTATAAAAGAAGAAGTAGATATTTATGAATTACTTGAAAATTTCAATATAGATGGTAAGAGTTGTATTGTTCTTATGGATGACGAAATTATACCAAAAAATGAATATTCAAAAAAAATTTATGAAAATGCTAATATAGAAATTTTAAGATTTGTATCAGGAGGATAATTAAAATGGATAAATTAATGATAGGCGGAGTTGAATTTAACAGCAGATTAATAACAGGGAGTGGAAAATTTTCAAAATATACTCAGATAACAGAGATGCTGAAAAAAAGTAAAAGCGAAATGATAACAGTAGCACTAAGAAGAGTAGACTTATCTGGAAAAAGTGAAAATATATTAGACTATATTCCAAAAGAGGTAAGATTACTTCCTAATACAAGTGGAGCAAGGAATTCAGAAGAAGCTATAAAAATAGCAAGAATTGCAAGAGCTACAGGGTGTGGAGATTTTATAAAAATAGAGATTATAAATGATATGAAGTATCTTATGCCTGATAATGAAGAGACAGTTAAAGCTACCGAAGTTCTTTCAAAAGAGGGATTTATTGTAATGCCTTATATAAATCCTGATTTAATTACAGCGAAAAAATTAGAAAAAGCAGGAGCTGCTGCTATTATGCCTTTAGGAGCCCCAATTGGTTCAAATAAAGGGCTTCAAACAAAAGCGATGATAGAGATATTGGTTGAAAATTGCAAACTCCCTATTATTGTAGATGCAGGAATTGGAAGACCATCTCATGCTTGTGAAGCTATGGAAATGGGAGTATCAGCAGTTCTTGTAGACACTGCTATAGCTACAAGTCCCGATCCTGTTGCTATGGGGGAGGCCTTTAAAGAAGCTGTAAATGCAGGAAGAAGAGCATATATTGCAAGATGTCCTGAGATTAATAGTGGTGCTGTGGCATCTTCACCTCTAACAGGTTTTTTAAGATAATTTAGTTTTTATTATTAAAAATAGGAGAGTAAAATGTTTCATAATATCGTAAAAAAATATAAAAACTTTGATTATAATGATTTTTTTAAAAATTTAAAAGATACAGAGATAAAAAAAATAATAGAAAAAAGTGGAGATAAAAATCTGTCCGATTTTGAATTTTTAACACTTTTATCACCTCTTGCTAAAAATTTTTTAGAAGATATGGCACTAAAAGCAAATCAGATAACTATTAAAAATTTTGGAAAAGAGATACAACTTTATGCACCACTGTATATTTCAAATATATGTGACAATGAGTGCAGTTATTGTGGGTTTAAGCATTCAAATCAAATAAAAAGAAGGCATTTAAATTTAGATGAGATAGAAAAAGAAGCGAAATATATTTATGAAAATCTAAAAATTCAAAATATAGTTCTTCTTACTGGCGAGAGTAAAATTAACTCTATGGAGCATCTTAAAGAGAGTATAAAAATTTTAAAAAAATATTTTTCAACTGTTATAATTGAAGTGCAGCCTCTTGAAATAGAGGAGTATCAAGAACTATTTGACATAGGATTAGACGGAGTGACAGTCTATCAAGAGTGTTACAATGAGGAGTTATATGGAAAATATCATCTTAAAGGGAAAAAATCAGATTACTTATATAGGTTAAATACTCCAGAAAGAGGAGCAAAAGCCGATTTAAGAAGTGTCAATATAGGAGCACTTTTTGGACTTGGTCAACCTGTGGAGGAGGCTTTTCTTGCCGGACTTCATAGCAAATATTTGATGAACGAATATCTAAATACTGAGTTTTCAATCTCTATCCCTAGAATAAGAGAGGCGTATTTAAATATAAAAGTAGAAAATATCTTAAATGATAAAGAGTTTGTACAAATACTTCTTGCATATAGACTTTCCTTTCCAACTTTAGGGATTAATATTTCAACTAGAGAGGAAGCAAAGTTTAGAGATAATATCTTACCACTGGGAGTTACAAAATTTTCAGCAGGATCAGTTACAGAAGTAGGTGGATACTCTTTATCTCAAAATACAACATCACAATTTGAAATAAGTGACCACAGAAGTATAGAGGAGATAAAAACACTTTTAAAATCTAAAGGGTATCAACCTGTCTTTAAAAATTGGGGAACTGATTTTATATGAAAATAGGAATAGCAGGATGTGGTGGAATAGGTTCTAATGTTGCTATGTTTCTTGCAAGAGCAGGAGTAGATAATTTTAAACTTGTAGACTTTGATAAAATAGAGGAGAGTAATTTAAACAGGCAATTTTATTTTAAAGAGCAAATAGGAAAATATAAATCTGAAGTTTTAAAAGAAAATTTACTAAAAATAGATAACTCTTTAGTTTTTGAAAATATGATTGTAAAAATCTCTAGTGAGAATATTAAGAATATTTTTGACGATTGTGATATCATAGTAGAAGCTTTTGATAAGAAAGAGTATAAAATTTTACTTATAGAGCATTATAGAGATAAAATGGTTGTATGTGCAAATGGGATAGGTGGCAGAGATTTAGAGAGTATAACTTATAAAAAAATGAAAAACCTTCATATTTACGGGGATTTTTATAGCGATATTTCAAAGTATAAAACTTACTCTACAAAAGTTAGCATAATAGCCGCTATGATGGCAAATAAAATATTAGATTATTTGGAGGAGATAAATGAATAACAAAAGAGAACTTCCTATTGGAATATATGGAATAACAGATTCAAAATCAGGAAAGGGAAAAAATTTACTTGAGTATTCAGAGGAGATTTTGAAAGCAGGGGTAAAAATTTTACAATATAGAGAGAAAAAAATGTGTGGAAAAGAGATGTTTGAAAATGCAAAAGCCTTAAAAGAGCTAACAAAAAAATACGATGCTCTTCTTATAATAAATGATGATATCAGTGTAGCAATGGCTGTTAAAGCTGATGGGATACATGTTGGACAAAATGACCTCCCAATAACAGAAGTTAGAAAATTAGTTGGGAAGGAGATGATAATAGGACTTTCTACCCATGTACCTGAGGAAGCTTTAAAAGCGGTAGAAGATGGAGCTGACTATATAGGAGTTGGGCCAATGTTTCCAACACAGACAAAAGAGGATGTTTGTGCACCTGTAGGGTTTGATTATCTTGAATATGTGGAAAAAAATATTAATATTCCATATGTAGCAATTGGCGGAATAAAACTTAATAATATGAACGAACTTTTAAAAAGAGGGGTAAAAAGTGTTGCAATAGTATCAGAGATTGTTGGTGCTGAAAATACTTATGAAAAAACAAAAGAGTTAATTGCATATTTTAATGAAAATATAAAAAAATAGTTTGTAAAATAAAAAATGGTTTCTTTATTTTTTAGAAACCATTTTTTATTTTATTCATTTACACCTTATTCTATTCACCTAAAAATTTAGAGTCTATCATAGAGTATTCATCAAAATAATAATGAATAATTAGGTGTAATAAAACATAAGTAGATATTACACTCATGGAAAAAATTGAAATCATTATAGCTATTTGATATTTTATGGCTATCATCGGTCCATTTCCACCTAGGATCTGTCCTGTCATCATCCCTGGTATACTTACAAGTCCAATTGTTGCCATATTTGCAATCTTAGGCTTTAATGCAGTCAACATACAGCTTTCTATATAAGGTTTTAATGCCTCATGTTTTGAAGCTCCCATAGTTATATAGAATATGTATTCATCTTTGCTCTTTTTCAAACTATTTATAAAATCATTTAAAACTAAAATAATTGAATTTAAAGTATTTCCTAATATCATCCCTGAAATTGGGATCAGATACATAGCATCAAAAATATTTTCTAATTTTAATACTAACCCTTCAAATATATATAACGCTCCTATAAAAGGGCAGAATACTGAAATAAAAACTATTAAAATAATTTTTTTATCTCTCAAAAAAGTACTTTCTATCACAGAATGAGTAGAAATCCCTATCATGAAAAGGAGATAAAATGCGTTTATATATGTGTTATTCAATTTAAATATATAATTCAAATATATACCTAAAAACAGTAGCTGTACTACCATTCTAACAAATGCTATTATACTTTTTTTAAAAAAATCACCACTATTAATCTTTATGATAATGATAAAAGTAGGGATTATTAATATTAAAAAATATAACAAATAAATATACTCTATATTTTTTGTCATATCTCTATCACCTTATACCCTTCTAACCTAATTCCTCTATCATGGGTAACTAAAATAACTGTTTTGTCTAATTTGGCTAAATACCTCATAACTTTTTCTTTTAGTTCAACATCTAATGAAGCTATACTTTCATCTAATAAAATAATCTCTTTATCCATTAAAAATGCTATTATTAGAGCAACTCTTTGCTTTTCTCCCCCTGATAAAAATTCAAACTCTTTATCTAAAATTTCCTCTTGCAAATTAAACTCTTTCATTAAGTATAGAAGCTTTTCTCTATCTATTTTTAATTTTTTATTTTTTTTAAAACTAAAAATACTATCTATTATATTTTTTATTGTTTGGTTTCTAAAATTTATACTTTGTGGCAGATATGCTATTTTATCTCTTATTTTATCAATAGTATCAATATTTAATTCTAAATTGTCCACAGTAACACTGCCTGAAGAAAGGTGTTGAAACCCCATAATAACTTTTAAAAGTGTACTTTTACCTCTTCCTGAATGGGCTCTTATTATTACTTTCGCCCCTTTTTCTATATAAAAATTCAGATCATTAAAAATCTCTTTATTGTTAAATTTTAAGTTAGCATTCTTTATTTTTATCAAAAATTACCCCCTTTTCATGGCATCTGAATTATATTTATCACCATGATAAGTAAGGGCTTTTCAAATTTTATGAAAAACCCTCATACTTTTATTTTTTATCTCTTTTTAAATAATTTATAACACACTGTTTAGTCTCTTCTACTATCTCTTCCACAGTTAAATTTTTAGGTTCTATTACTTCAAGTATCTCTACAGAGAACTCCCCTTTTTTTATTTCTGAACTTCCTGGAGTCATAATATTATATGCCCCATCAATACCAAAAACAACTACAGGTACCTCTAACTCTTTAGATAAAATAGCAAAACTCTTTTTAAAATCTTGTATCTCTCCATCACGGGTTCTAGCTCCTTCAGGGAATATGACAACATTATTCCCCTCTTTTAAAACTTTAGCTAAAACTTTTAGACTCTCTTTTATATTTTTATTCAGATCAATAATTATAATATTTGAATGATTTGCAACCCATTTTTTCCAAGGTTCCATAAACTGTTCAGAAGTACCTAAATAATAAGTTTTCTTAGATTGTTTATAAGTTAAAAGTTGTCCAAAAGCGAAAGCATCAATCATGGATTGGTGGTTTCCTGCAAATATAATTGGTCCATCTGGTATTTTTTCCATACCACCTTTATTCAGTTTTGCATAAAATTTAAATGCTGGTTTTAAAATCAGAAAGTTTATGAAAGTTGCAAATGAAATTCCATGAGGAATCTTTTGCTCTACAGGTGTAGAAAATATTTTTTTCCAGTCAGTTTCGCTCTCTTTAAACTCTTTTCCTTGCTCTTTTATAAAGTCTGCAAGCTCCCTAACTAACTTATATTTAGAGAGATCCTCTTCTGAAATTACAACTCCGTAATTTGCCTCTAAATATGCAATTAACTCAACATTATCCAAAGAGTCCATCCCAATGTCAATTTCTAAATGTGAATCAGGAGTTATTACAGCATCTGAGTGCACTTTTTGTAAATAACTTTTCAGTCTTATATACTCTTCTGTTTCAACATAATCTGAAACCTCTTTCTTTTCAGAATCTGTATCAGCCTCTTTTAGAAAATCTTTCAATTTGAACCTTTGAACCTTTCCAAGTTTAGTTTTAGGTAACTCTTTAGATATAATTTTTGTTTCCAATATTTTTCTATAATTAGGAGCTGCTGCATTATACCCGTCTATAATTTTCCATTTTAAATCCTCTTTTACATTCACTATCCCCATATGTCTTGTCATATCAAAATCTGGGTATATAAGAGCCATTAAGTGATTATTATGCTCCATTACAGCAACTTCTTTAATTACACCTGCACTAGCTCTTTGCAGCTCTATCTCTATTTCAACTGGATTAATATTTTTACCATTAGATAAAACTATCATCTCTTTTTTTCTTCCACTTATAACTAAATGCCCTTCATCAAAATAACCTAAATCCCCTGTATGGAACCATCCCTCTTCATCAATAGCTTGAGCAGTTGCTTCTGGTTTACCGTAATACCCTTTCATTACATTGGCTCCAGTTACTAATATTTCTCCATCTTCAGCAATTTTTACAGTTACTCCTGGAATTACAATACCTACTGTCCCTGCTTTTATATCATTTGGTCGATTAAAAGAGATTATTGGTGAAGTTTCTGTAAGTCCATACCCTTCTAACATTTTGAACCCTAATGTTCTGAAATCTCTTGTAATATTTCCATCTAATTTTGCTCCTCCAGATACAAATAAATTTATGCACCCACCAAACCCTTCATGGACTTTTTTAAATATTTTTTTTGAAATAGTCTCACTTCCGATTTTTTCAGCAATTTTAAATATTTTTTTTGTAACACCTGAAGCATTAATTTTAGCCATAATCCCTTTATGAAGCATCTCCCAAATTCTTGGAACCCCTATTACAACAGTAATCTTATATTTCCCTAATGCTGCCCTTAAAGCATCTGAAGATAACTCTTTAAGTATTACAAGAAGTCCCCCAAAATATATTGGGATCAGTATTGTTGTACATAAAGGAAGTACATGGTGAAATGGTAAAACTCCTAAAATTCTGTCTTTTTCTGTTATAACTTCAATCTCTCTAACTGCATTCATATTAGACATTATATTAGAAAAAGTCAGCATAACACCTTTTGGTTCCCCAGTAGTTCCAGAAGTATATAATATAACTATAACTTTATCATCTTCAGGTTGTTTTATTCCAGCTTCTTCAGAAGCAAAACAGCTTTTTACATCAATATCTTCAAATTTTATAATTGTCACATTAGAATTTGATAACTCTTTAGCTTTAGTTGCTGTTTCATAATTATTTTCAGATACAAAAATATATTTAGGATCTGAATCTTTAAGCACATAAGCAACGTGTTCAATCTCATAACTTCCATCTATATTTACTGCTATCCCCTCTTTATCCCATATTGCAAAAAAAGCATATATGAATTCGGGTCTATTTTCAGTAAAAATGACTACTCTTTCATCCTTTTCAATTGCGATCAAAGACGAATAGCATTTTGCACTATTTATGACATCCCTATACGAATATTCAATATCATTATAGATAATTGCTGTTTTTTTTCTGTTATACAAAAAATTCATATCTATACCTCTCATATTTTTATAATTTTCTATAGTATTATACCACATTTTTATTAATTTTTTTATTTCAATAATTTAAAGGATTTTTTATAAAAAAAAAGTAAAGGGATTGTAAGGTTATGGTTAAAATAAGGAGGTTTTTATTATGCTAATTGAATATTTTAAAAATTTAACCCCTTTTCAGCAGACTTTTGTTGCTACCCTTTTTACCTGGGGTGTTACAGCTTTAGGTGCTGCAATGGTTTTCTTTTTTAAAGAGATAAATAAAAAAGTATTGAATTTAATGTTAGGGTTTGCATCTGGAGTGATGATAGCTGCCAGTTTTTGGTCTTTGCTTAACCCTTCAATTGAACTTTCAGAGTCTTTAGGGATTAAACCATGGATCCCTGCCTCAGTAGGTTTTATGTTTGGGGGAATATTTTTATGGTCTATTGATAAGATACTTCCTCATCTCCATCGAGGGTTGGAAAAAAGTGAAGGTATTAAAACTAATTGGCAAAGATCTATTTTATTAGTTCTAGCAGTTACACTTCATAATATTCCAGAGGGGCTGGCTGTTGGAGTTGCATTTGGAGCTATTGCTTCTGAAATACCTGGTGCATCTTTAGGGGCTGCTATCTCTTTAGCAATTGGTATTGGAATTCAAAACTTTCCAGAAGGAGCGGCAGTATCTATTCCACTTAGAAATGAAAATTTTAGCAGGTTTAAAGCTTTTTTTTATGGACAAGCTTCTGGTATTGTTGAACCTATTGCAGCTATTATAGGTCTCTTTTTTGTACTCTCTATGCGTTCAATTTTACCTTATGCTTTAGCCTTTGCTGCAGGTGCTATGATATATGTTGTTGTAGAGGAGCTTATCCCCTCAGCAAAAATAGATGCAAATGATGATTCTTCAACAATTGGAGCTATGATAGGCTTCACAGTTATGATGATTTTAGATGTGGCTCTTTCATAACCCTTTAAAACATTATGTTGAAAATTAGTGTTAAATGTGCTAACATATCTATTGTAACGGTTCAATAAAGAATATATTTTTAAAGGTTTAATTAATAGCTGAAAAACTATTAATTTGGGAAATAGGTTAAATTCCTATGCGGTTCCCGCCACTGTAATGAGGATGAAAATAGCGTAACCACTGAGTAATTGGGAAGGGCTATTAGTAAGATGATTCTAAGCCAGGAGACCTGCCTTTAAAAATTTTCGTACTTTGCCACGCGGAATGGGAAGTATAGAAGTCTAGAGTACTCTTTTGTATTTAATGCAGTTTAAATATATCAGGTTAAATTTAGCTTTTATTTTCCCTCCAATTTAAATTTTGGGGGTTTTTTTTATGAAAAAATTATTATTATTATCTACTTTCATTGTACTTACAAACAGTGCAATGGCGGCTATAGATGAAACAGCTTTAGCTTATTCAGCTGTAAAATTAGATGAAAGTATTATCAGTGAATCAAATTTTGAGAACGATGTTGTTTCAACACCTAAAAATGTTACTATTATAACTGAAGATGAGATAAAAGAAAAAGGTGCAAAAAGTGTTGCAGATGCTTTAAAATCTGCTCCTGGAGTAACTGTAAAAAATCTGGCAGGGGGAGAACCTGTTTTTGATATGCGTGGGCAGGGGGAAAATGCTAAATCCAATGTTATTGTACTTCTTGATGGTATCCCTCTTAACTCTATCGACAGCTCTGGATATAAAACAAGCCAGATTGCTATAGATAATGTTGAAAGAATTGAAATTATTCCTGGTGGTGGTGGTGTTCTTTACGGTGACGGTGCTGTTGCAGGGATGATAAACATTATTTCTAAAAGACCTGAAAATCGTGCTAATTATGGTTCTGTAGGGATGGAAGCTGGTTCTTACGACCTATTTAAATATAATGTTAATTATGGTACTAAAATAAATGATAATCTTTTCTTCAATTTAGATTATACAGATAAGAACTCTAATGGTTACCGTGATTATTCTGAGACAGACCTTGGAACGTTCTCTACAAGTTGGTTATATCTTATGGATGATAGCTCTGTTGATTTTAAATATACTCACTCTAAAGATAAGTTTAAGATGCCAGGTTCACTTTGGAGAAGTGATATTAACAAAGATAGAGAGCAAAGTTTAGATGCAAATAAAACTAAAGGGGAAAATGAGAACGATATCTACAATTTAAAATACACTACAAACCTAACTAAAAATTTAGAATTTTTAACTTATATGGATTACAGTAAACAAGAGTATGACTCTAAATACCCATTCTATGGAAGTTACTATGACTACGATACAGATAAATTTTACATTAAACCTCAGGTAAAATACAGTTATACTAGAGAGAACTACTTTATAGTTGGTGGAGACTATTTAAACGGGGAAACTGATGTTACTGAAGGGTTCTCTCAAGGGGAAAGAAAAAAGGAATCTACAGGAGCTTTTGCTATAAATAGATTTTATTTAGATAAATTCCAATTCACACAAGGGTACAGAAGACAAAATGTTGATCTTGATTATATAAAAACTAACTCTGATTATACTTACAGCGATAAAGAGGACACTTTAACAGAGGATTCAAAAGAGTTTTCTATAAACTATTTATACTCTGATACAGGTTCTATCTTCTTTAATTATTTATCGGCATTTAGAACTCCAAATACTGATGAACTTGCTTGGTGGCAAGGTGATGTAGAAGCACAAGACTCAGATACATTTGAGATCGGTACAAAAGATATGATTGGGAATACATACTACTCTTTCACTACTTTTTATATAAAAACTGACAATGAGATTGTCTATGCTGAAGCTCCTAATGGGGAAGATTACAACTATAACTTAGATGGTGAAACTGAAAGAGTTGGAGCTGAAATCTTATTTGAGCATTATTTCGATAAATTAACACTTAGAGAGAGCTACACTTATACTAAAGCTGAAATTACTAGTGGAAAATATGATGGAAGCGACATGCCTGGAGTCCCTGAAAATAGAGCAACTGTTGGGGCAACATATGATTTCACAACTGATTTAAAAGTTAATACTGATTTAAATTATGTAGGAAAGACTTATGATACTTCAGATTTTAATAATGAGTATGGAAAAACTAACTCTTTCGTAACTGTTGATTTAAATCTTAACTACGCTTATGATCCAACACTTAATATTTATGGTGGTATCAATAATTTATTTGATAGAGAGTACTATGAATATGTTGGTGGAAGTATGAACTGGGACTCATTTGAGCGTGAAAAATTCTACTACCCTGCAAATGGAAGAAACTTCTTTATAGGGTTTAGAAAAAGTTTTTAATTAATTGAATAATATGTGAGAATTTTATGATATTTGGTGTCAGTAGACTTAAAAGTTATTTCATACTTTTAAGTCTACTGACACCTTATTTTTTTACATAAAAAAAATAAGGTGTTGATGGCACAGAAGTATTTTTTTACTTCTATGTTATCAACACCAAATATTACAAACCTATTTTAATTAGAATATATATTTAGCTTCTAATAATCCGTAAACATTTGTAGCATCGTCTACGATTGGAGAATCTTCAATTTCGCTGCTGAATTGAGTAACTCCTACTGCTGCAGTAGCACTTACATTTTCTGTAAACATATACTCGCAAGCTAATTTAGCTCCGTATGAATAAGCTGTATCTCCATCATACTCTTTATCTAAATTATCATTAGCGTCTCTGTTAACCTCTTTATCAGATACCCCAAAGTAGTAATCTACGAAATCACTTGAGAACATTGAAGCATTAACTGATGGAGTAACTTTAAGTTTTTCAGTTACTGCAAATGGTCTTAAGATATTTAAATCACCTTGTTGCCCATCTTCTCCACCTTTATATGATACGTTTGATTGAAGACCTGCTGGTAAATCTTTTAATTCTAATTTAGCTCCACCCATTACCATAGAGTCTCTATCATCGATGTTGTCATATCCATCTTCCATATCTCCACCATCAACTGGGAATCCACCCATTGGATCTACAAATACTGATAATGCCATCATATCGTTTTCATATAAATAAGCACCTACTTGAATCCCTTTTACATAGAATCTTCCATATCTAACATCTAAGTTTGGATAGAACATTACATTATCCTCATCTTGCTTATATAATTTGTTAGCTCCTCTTACCCCTGCTCCGATAGCGAACTTATTTAAACTCTCAACTGGTGCTGCAACTGGAGTAACCTCTTCTACTACTACCTCTTCTACTGATACTGGCTGTGCTACAACTTCTTTAGCTAATATTGATGAAGTTAAAACTATTGCCCCTAATACTAATGCTAATTTTCTCATTTTTCCTCCCCTTATCATCTATTTAATTTTTAAAACTTTTTTACTTATTACTCTTCATTATAGATTATAAAATGTATATTAGTCAATTTTTTTCTATTTCCTTTTTTATTTTTTATATATATAATAGTGTTATACAGTATTATATAATTTTATTTTTATAAGGAGATTTTTATGAAATATACGGTTTTAATAATTGAAGATGAAGCTAATCTCTCTAATATACTTGCTGATACTTTAAAGAATGAAGGGTTTAAAATTTACCAATCCTTTAATGGGGAGGATGGGATAAACAGTTTTTATGATATAAATCCGGATCTTATCCTTTTAGATATCAATCTACCTAAAAAAAATGGTTGGAGTGTCTGTAAAGAGATTAGAAAAGACAGCAATGTTCCCATCCTTTTTATGACTGCAAGAGATTCTGAAGTTGATGAAATCCAAGGGTTGGAATTAGGGGGGGATGACTATATTACAAAGCCATTCAGCTTAAAAGTTTTAACAATCAGAATTAAAAAATTATTAAAAATAGATAGGCATTTTACTTATAATTTTAAAGAGATTAATTTTGATTTTGAAAGAAATTATTTTTTAATTGGTGATGAAAAAATTGATTTTTCTAAAAAAGAGGTTGAACTTCTTCAATATTTTATTAAAAATAAAAAAAGAGTGCTAACTAGAGATATTATTCTAAATGAAATTTGGGGATATGAAGTAGATGTAGATGATCGTGTTGTAGATACTTTGATAAAAAGGATCAGAAAAAAATTGGAAAATTATTCAGAAATTATAAAAACAGTAAGAGGAGTTGGTTATATTTTTGATGATGAAATTAATTAAAAAACTCAGACCAAATTTTAAATTAAGTTATTTTAAAAAAATATTTTTATATTCAATTTCAATAATAATTATTACAATCTCTATTAATTATATATTAAATATTTTTTTCTTAAACAGTTTTTACATCAATAGAAAAAAAGCCATTATAAAGGAATCAGTTTTAGATATAAAAGCTATCTCTTCCTCAAACTTTGAATTAGAAAATTATGCTAGTATTTTAAAAGAAATTCACGGAATAGAGTTCAAAATTATCCCCACAGACTATTTTAATACAAGAAATCAAGGGAGTATGGCAAAAATGGTAGTACCTATTCCTAAGTTTATTAATTTAAATAAAAACGGTTTTAATATTATAAATTCACAAAATTTAGGAATAAAATTTTTATCCTATACTGAAGAGCTATCAAAGGATGAAAAAATAGTCTATTGGACCTCTTTAAGCGTTATGGATTCTCATCAGCATGAGTTCAATATTTTCAACATCTTAGCTACTTTTATCTCTATTATTTTTACTCTTATTTTTACGATTTTTTTCTCAAAAAAGCTAACTAATGATATAAAAAAACTTAGTAAAACAGCTGAAGATATATCTAATTTAAAATTTCCTAAAGAGATTATAATTAAAAGAGACGATGAATTAGGAGACTTAAGCTTAAGCCTTAACAATATGGCTAATAAACTTGAGAGTTCTATCACTAATTTAAGAGCCTTTGTATCAAATGCTTCTCATGAACTGAAAACTCCTATTTCTGTTCTTAGCTCCTATGCACAAGCTTTAGTATCAAAAAATGTTAATTCTCCTGAACAGATACAGTTATATCATAACACTATATTAAAAACTACTACTGAGATGCAGAATTTAGTAGAAAAATTGCTGACGCTATCTAAAATAACCTCTCTAAATTACGGATTATTGAAAGAAAAAACATCTATAACAAAAATTATAGATGAATCTATTGAAAAATACGAATTTATTGAATTACAAAAAGATATTGAAATCTATAAAGATATTCCAAATGTAATTTCATATTGTGATCAATCTCTTATGAAAATAGCTGTTGAAAATATCATTCAAAACGCTTTAAAATACTCTTTACCTAATACACAATTTAAAATATTATATAAAAATAATACTTTTAAATTTGTAAATACATATAAAGTTACAAATGATAAAGTACTTATTTCAAAAGATCACAATGAATTTTTCCAACCTTTTTTTAGAGGGGAAAATTCATATAATAGTGATGGAACTGGTTTAGGATTGTCTATTGTAAAGCAGATTTTAGAGCTACATAATTTAAAATTTGGTATATCCCTGACAGAAGATAATTTTATATTTTGGTTTGAAGTTTAACATCTAAAAAAAAGAAGATTAAATATATTAATCTTCTTTTTTTAATACCATTTTTAAAATTCTATAAAGCTCTTTTCTGCTCAGTTTAACTGCTTCATACACCTCTCTAGTATTTGATTTTGTCATTTTTGTTAATTTTATTATCTCATCACTACCCATTTTTATGCTCTTATCCACTATTATTACAATAGTATCGCAAACTTTTCTTAAAGATTCCATTACTAGAAGTGCACTAGCTATAGACATAGCAATAAAAATGGCATCAGCGGCGTTCTGAACAGCAATTGTATATTGTTTTGCAACTAAATAAAACATTGTATAGTACATACTATAACCTGGTACTAATGGTATAATCCCTGGTAAAATATATACTAGTGAAGTTTTTTTATACTTGTATGAACACACATTTCCTAAAAAACCGATTAAAAGAGTTGCTACGAAATATGGAAAAACCAAATCTCCAGTTTTTATTACTAAAAATTTGTATAAAACCCATCCCAGTCCTCCAATCACTGCTGAGGCTGGAACATCTCTCTTTGGCACATTTATATAAATTGCAAATCCGGCTGATGCTATTACAGAGTAAAAAAAATGTTGAAAATATGATAACTCCATCTATATCCTTCCTCCTATTTTTACCCAAACATCCATTGCCGTTCCAATCCCTATCCCAATAGATAAAGCTGCCAAGAAAGCTTCTATTGCCCTTGTCCCACCAGAGATGTAATCTCCATATACTAGATCTGTTATGCTTTTAGTTATAGCAACCCCTGGAAGAAAAGGTAGAATAGAACCTATTATTATCTTATGGCTGTGCTCAATATACCCATATTCAGTTAGAGCAAATGATGTTATTCCAATAAAAAAACAAGCTATTATCGTACCAAAAATTCCTGCTTTCAGTATTTTAGTAAATTTAGTAGCCACATAGCTAGCTATTATACTTATAAAAAAAGTAGCAATTCCTTCAAAAAGTGTTACATTTAAAAGAGCTGCGAAAGTTGCAGAGGCTAATCCTAGACAAAGAATCTCCTCTCTACCTGTATATTCATTGTATCTGTCAATTCTCTTAAGTGTTTTTATAGCTTTTTTAGGATCAATATCTTTTCTTTTAAGCAACTCTTCATAATAGCTATTAATCAAAGATACTCTTTTTAAATTTAGTCCCCTTTTTTTTATAGTTTTTAAAAAAGTAATCCCATCTGCTCTATCATCTCCAATACATAAACATGTAGGAGTTATATACATATTTGCATGAGAAAACCCTTGTGATTTACATAGTTCATAAACCATGCTTTCTAATTTATGAGTTTGACCTCCATTTTTTAAAAATATTTCTCCCATATAAAAAGCTATTCTATAAATTGTTTCCTTTTTTTTAATACGCTCCTTTTCAATCATTTCTATTCTTATTTTTTCTTTTAAAGTCATATCCTTATGATGAATATCTTTAAAATCCATTTTCTGCACCTCTTTAACCTTTAATTATTTATATAAATATATGCCAAATTTCTCCCTGAATGTTCTTTATCTCTTCTGTATGAATGTAAATTTAAGTTATCATAAGTACACTCTTCACTTTTATAAATATTCTCTTTTTTTATCCCATTTTTTATTAAAAGTAAAAAGTTGAAAACTCCATTATCAAAATATATTTTATCATTTACTGTATGAAAAGAGCTTTCTACTATATCTTTATGAAATTTATTATAAAATTCCTTTTTAAACTCCTTTGAAACTTCATAATTTTTAGATGAAATCCCTATTCCAATCCCTATTATTATATCATCCTTTTTACTATCAAACTCTGATATAAATTTTTCAATCATATTTATACATATTTCATTGAAACTCCCCTTCCAACCTGAATGACAAATCCCTACTACATTATTTATTTTATCATAAAAATAGATAGCTAAACAATCTGCATGTTTTGTATATAATATCAAATTAGGATTATTAGTTATTAACCCATCTGTATCCTCAAATTTTTTTTTTTCTAAAGGCAGCTCCTTTTTTAAAGCTACAACATTATTTGAATGGGTTTGAACTCCAGAAATTGTTATTTTATTTTTTTCAGAAGACAATTTTTTTAATTTTTCTAAAGTAAACTCCTTGCTTCCATACCCCGCACAAATATTTAAATTAAGAAACTCTTCTATTATGTATTTATCATTACTAAATTTAAAACTCATAGCTCCCCCTAAAATAGATTATATCCATAATTCTATCATATTTTTTCTAATTTTAGTTTATAAAAAAAACTTGACTTTTTCTAATCGAAACATTGTTATATTGATATAGTTTGATTATCAAAATAAATAAGGGGTTTTTATGGTTGCAATTATCGGTGGTGTTTTAGATTCAATTAACTTAATTTAATAATAAAGAAATATTTAATGGAGGAGATTATGAAAAAATTAATTTTAGGGCTTTTAATTGTTACGAGCATAACTGCTGTTGCAAGTACTTATCAAAACGGGACTTACAGAGGGAATTTTATTGATGGACAAGAAAATCAAGTAACTGTCGAATTTAAGTTAAAAGATGACATTGTTACATCTGCAAAATACAGAAATTTATTTTATAAAGGGGAGGATTATCTAAAAACTGATACATTGACAAAATTAAAAGAACAATATGAATCTCTACTAAAATATGCTGTTGGAAAAAATGTAGATGAGGCTATGAAAGGGTTATATACTCCTGAAAAAATAGAGTTAGCAGGAGCAACTATTCGATCTGGAAAAGTTCGTTCTGCATTTAAAGATGGATTGATTCATGAGCCTTACTCTTTAGAAAAATAGTTTTCGTATTTTCATAAAAAAAGAAGAGTCCTTAAGGACTCTTCTTAAATCTTAATTTAATTATGCGTTGATAGCTTCAACTGGACAAACACCAGCACAAGCTCCACAGTCAACACAAGTGTCGTTTATTACATATTTCCCATCTGCAGCAGCAATTGCTCCTACTGGACAAGTCCCTTCACAAGCTCCACATCCGATACAAGTTTCTTTATTGATTACGTACATTTAATTACCTCCTAGATTTTTTTATATTTTTGATAACATGTTAAATATACATTATTTTTTTGCAATTGTCAACAAAAAAAAACCCTTTGAATTCCTTATTTTTCTAGTAAACATTCACTTTTTAACACACTTTTTAAACTCAAAATATTACACTAAATCCCTTTTATTTTGTCTCAAAGCACTATTAATAAATATATCAATATCTCCATCCATAACAGCTCTTATATTTCCACTCTCTGTAGATGTCCTGTGATCTTTTACTAAAGTATATGGCTGGAATACATAAGACCTAATCTGACTTCCCCATCCTATCTCACTTTGATCTCCTTGAATTTTTTTCATCATCTCTTCTTTCTTTTTAATCTCTATATCAATTAATTTTGATTTTAAAAGCTTCATTGCCGTCTCTCTATTAGCAAGCTGAGATCTTTCTTTCTGGCATGTTACTACTACACCAGTAGGCAAATGTGTTATTCTAACAGCAGAATCTGTTGTATTTACGTGTTGTCCTCCAGCTCCACCTGAACGATAAACATCTATTTTTAAATCCCCTGAATCTATTACAACCTCAACACTTTCATCTATTTCCGGCATTACCTCAACTGAAGCAAATGATGTATGTCTTTTTTTATTAGCATCAAATGGAGAGATTCTAACAAGTCTGTGAACACCTTTTTCAGTCTTTAAGTATCCATAAGCACGTGGCCCTTCAACTAAAAAAGTTACAGATTTAACTCCTACTGAATCTCCAGACATATAATCCAATTCTGTTACTTTATATTTTTTAGAAGCACACCACCTAGTATACATTCTATAAAGCATCTCTGCCCAATCACAAGACTCAGTTCCACCAGCTCCTGAGTGCACTGTTACAATGGCATTAGTATAATCATACTCACCATCTAATAGCAATTGTGTATCAAAACTATCTATCTTATTTAACAATGAATTGTATCTTTCTTCTAACTCACCAGAGGACTCTGTATCTCCCCCTTCAACAAATTCTATTAAGAGATCTACATCATTATATTCATTTTCTATATCATAATATACACTGACTAAATCCTTTAATTCATTCATCTCTCTTATTAATTTTTGACTCTCTTTTTTATCATTCCAGAAACCTTCAATTGTTGACATCTCTTCTATTTTTTTTATTCTTTCCTCTTTTTTTTCTAATTCAAAGAGACCCCCTAATATTATCAATATTCTCTTTTAAATTTGAAAAACCCCTTTTTATATCTAAAATATCCATTAATTCACTCCTATAACTTCTCTCATATTAATTCTGATTCTCTTTAAAAATAATAGCTACAGCTGTTGCATACTCTTTGCTGTGAGAGATTGACAACTCTATTTTAAATCCAACATACATGTTTTCTAGACCATTTTTTAAAGTTACCATAGGCTTTCCAAAAGTATCGTTTAATATTTCAATATCTGAAAAATTAAAATCCCTAACTCCTGTTCCAAATGCTTTAGCAATTGCTTCTTTAGCTGCAAATCTTCCAGCATAACTCTCCCATTTACCACCTTTTAATTCTATTAAATCTACCTCTGATTCAGTATAAACTCTCTCTTTAAACTTAGGATTTTCTAAAGCCTTTTTAATTCTAGATACTTCTACTACGTCATTACCTATTCCATAAATCATACTCTCTCACTCTCCTATCTCAGTTTAATTTTTTGTTATTATATATATTGTAACATATAATTCATATTTACTGCAATTATTAGTATGAATAATTTTGAATTGATTTTTATCTTTAAAAATGATATTTTATGTGATGAGTAGCACTCAATGTTACATTAAAAATAATAATTATGGAGGGTTTTTTTTATGAGAAAAGAATCAAAAAATTTTCAGGCTGAAACGAAAGAACTATTGAATCTAATGATTCACTCTATCTATACTCATAAGGAGATTTTTTTAAGAGAGTTAATCTCTAACTCAAGTGACGCTATAGATAAGCTTAAATTTAACTCTTTGACTGACTCAGAAATTTTATCTAATGATGAAGAGTTAAAAATCACACTAAAAGGTGATAAAGAGAAAAAAGAGTTTTATATTACTGATAATGGTATCGGTATGACTTATGAAGAAGTATCAGAAAATATAGGTACAATTGCAAAATCAGGAAGTAAAGCTTTTTCAGAAAAATTGAAAAATAAAGATAAAAATTCAGAAATTGATATAATCGGTCAATTTGGAGTAGGTTTTTACTCTGCATTTATGGTTGCAGAGAGAATAACTTTAGAAACTAAGTCTCCATACTCTGAGAAAGGGGTAAGATGGTCTTCTACAGGGGATGGTAGTTATGAAATAGAAGAGATTGAAAAATTAGAAAGAGGAACTACAATTACTCTTCATTTAAGAGATAATGATGAGGATATAGATTTTGCAGAAGAATCTAAAATTAGATCTTTAGTAAAAAAATACTCTGACTATGTGAGATACCCTATTATGTTAGGTGAAGAGAGAGTAAACTCTACAAAACCTATTTGGAAAGAAAAAAAATCAGATATTACAGAGGAACAGTACAACGAATTTTATAAAACTAATTTTCACGATTGGGAAGATCCACTGCAGCATATGCATATAACTGTGCAGGGTAATGTTGAATATAGTGCTTTATTATATATCCCTTCAGAAACACCTTATAATTTTTATTCAAAAGACTATAAAAGAGGGTTACAGTTATATACTAAAAATGTATTTATAATGGATAAATGTGAAGAGTTAATTCCAGAATATTTTAATTTTATTAGAGGGTTAGTTGACTGTGATACTTTATCCCTTAATATTTCTAGAGAGATTTTACAAAAGAATAGTGAACTGAGCAGTATCTCTAAAAATTTAGAAAAGAAAATAATCTCTGAGCTTGAAAAAATGATTAAAGATAATAGAGACAGTTATATTAAACTTTGGGAAAATTTTGGAAAAAGTATTAAATTTGGAGTTCAGGATATGTTTGGATTAAACAAAGAAAAACTTCAAAATCTTTTAATATTTAAATCTTCTAAAGAGGAAAAATATGTAACTTTAAAAGAGTATGTATTAGGGATGTCTGCTGATCAAAAAGAGATTTACTATGTTGCAGGTGAGGACATTGCAATTTTAAAATCTCATCCTAAAATTAAGAATCTTATAGCTAAAAATTTTGAAGTTTTATTCTTAACAGATAAAATTGATGAGTTTGCTCTAAAAGCTATGGTAAATTTTGAGGAGAAACCTTTTAAATCTGTAAATGATTCAGATTTTGAAATTGAAGAGAGTGCAGAAGAGAAAGAGAAAGCAAAAGAGATAGAAAAAGAGAATAAAGAGCTTTTAGAAAAGATTAAAACTATCTTAGGTGAAAGAATTGTTGAAGTTAAAGTAAGTAATGCTTTAGGTGACAATGCCGTTGCTGTTTCTTCTAAAGGGCAAGTTTCTTTAGAGATGGAGAAAACTTTAGCTGATATCCCTGGAAATGAGGGTGTTAAAGCTGAAAAAGTCCTAGAGTTAAACCCTAATCATCCATTGTTTGTTAAGCTTCAAAACAGCAATAATGAAGAGGAGATTTCTGATTTAGCCGATATTTTATATACTCAAGGGATGTTAATTGAAGGGTTTACTTTAAAAAATCCTGTAGATTTTATTTATAAAATTAATAAATTTATGAAGTAAAATTTAAAAAGTGGAGCTTTAAACTCCACTTTTTTTTAACTAATTTTATAAACCTCTTTAGCATTTTGATTAGTAATTTTTGCCACTTCCTCAACAGAAACTCCTTTTATCTCAGCTATTTTTTCAACAACATATTTTACATATTCAGGAAGATTTCTCTTCCCTCTGAATGGTTCAGGAGTAAGGTATGGAGCATCAGTCTCTATAACTAATCTTTCTAATGGGAGTTTTTTTACAACTTCAACCATTTTTTTTGAATTTTTAAAAGTCAGAACACCACCTATTCCAAAATAATAGTTTCCTATAACTTCCATTGCAATTTCATATGAACCAGGATAACAGTGAACTATCCCATGCAAATCTGGAAACTCTTTTAGTATTTTTACAGTATCTTCTGTTGCTTCTCTAGTGTGTATCACAACTGGTTTATTTAGTTTTCTTGCTATCTCCATCTGCTCTCTAAACCATTGTTTTTGAACCGATTCATTTTTAGTCATCCAGTGATAATCTAAACCGATCTCCCCTATAGCAACTACTTTTTCATTTTTCCCCATTTCAAGCAATGCATTTTCAACTATTGGATTCCACTCATCACCAATATCAGTAGGGTGTAAACCCACAGTAGCATAGACATTTTTATATTTTTCAGCATACTCTATACTTTTTCTAGAGCTGCTTAAATCATACCCTATATTCACTACAAACTCCATATTCTCTTCAATCTCTTTAAATATATCTTCTCTGTCATCATTAAAATCCTTATGATTTAAATGGCAGTGAGTATCCACTAATTTAATATTCATATATTTCCTCTCTCTAATTTAATTAATTAAAAACTTTTTCAAAATCACTTTTTTTGAATTCATAAGTCTTTTTACAAAAATGGCAAGAAACTTCTAATTTCCCCTCTGAATCCATAACCTCATCTATCTGCTTTTTCCCTAAAGAGATAACTCCATTATAAAATTTATCCCTTGTACAGTTACAAGAGTACTGTATTTTTTTCTCTTCTAAAATTTCATAGTTTTCTATTAATTTTTTATGATTTTCATCATTTATATCCTCATATATCAGTTTAAGAATTCTTTCTAAATTCATTCCACCTTTACGTAAATCTGTAAAATTTCTCATGATTTTAATTTTTTCTTCTAAAGCAGCTATAAATGACTCTTCAGAATCTGGAAGAAGTTGAACCATATAACCACCAGCAAAATCAATCTCCCCCTCTTCTGTAAAACTAACACCTAAAGAGATTACACTTGGAACTTGCTCTGATACAAAGTAATAATATGCTAAATCATTTGCCATATCTCCACTTTTCATCTCTGATAAACCTGAATAAGGCTCTTTTAATCCCATATCTTTTATAACAGTTAATGTTCCTTTACCTAAAAAATCAGATAAAGTACCGTAACTTTGCTGAACAGCAGGTAAAATTGCATTAGGGTTCTCTAAATACCCTTTTATATTCCCAAAAGGATCTACAGTCAATAACATCTGTCCTACAAGTCCATCAGTTGTAGTTCTAAGAGTTAATAGATCATCCCCTTTTAATGTTGCACCCATTATCAAACCAGCTGTTAAAAATCTACCAAATGTGGCTATTGCACCAGGAGTACATTGATGTATCTCTTGAGCTTTTTTTACTACCTCAGTTGTATCTAATAAAAAAAATCTTGCATTTTTACTTATCCCTCTAACTATTCTATCCATATTTTTTTATAATAAGAGTAAACTCATCTCTTACTATCTCCTCCTTTTTTCTTTTTATATTTTACACTTTATTTATCTTACTACAGTTTATAGACCATAATCAACCCTGTCTCTTAAATCTACATATAATTTTTCAGAGTTTAAAATATCTTTTAAATCTATATTATTGCTAATATAGACCCCTTTCTCTCTATTTTTAAGCAAATTCTTTATCATTTTTTTTGAAAGTCCAAAGTATTTTAAAGTTTTTTCATCCCCACGGTTTACTGCTAGCCTCTCTTTTTTAGGTTTAGATTCTATTAAAAAATAATCTGCAATTTTTTTATAGTTTTTATCCCCGATTCCAGAAATTCTTTTTAATTCAATCAGTTCACTAAATCCCCCAGTTATCTCTCTGTATTCTAAAATTTTATCCACATAACTGCTAGATAACCCTGCAGCTAAAATTTCACCTTTAGCTACTGAATTTATATCTAATCTTGATTCCTTATTTAGTTTTCTATTTTCACTTAAGGTAAATCTTGGATTATCATAAATAATATTTGTGTTTGATTCAGATATTAAAAATAAAAAAAAATTAAAAATGACAATACTTATCTTAAATACTTTTCCACTCATAATCCCTACCTTTTTTAACCATTACTTAGGAATATCATCTATTAAAAAGTCTTACTTTATCCTCAAATCTTTTTTTCATCTCATTTATATATGTAGCAGGTTCTTTTGGGTTTACTATTCTTATAATTTCATCCCTTTCCCCGTCTATTTTAGTTATCTTCTTTGTTATAGCTCCTCCGCCTAAACCTAAAGTTGACTGGTTTTCCTCTATCATCTCTACATTGAATATAGATTCAAAACCATCTTTGGCATACCCTACATTTTCTCCCCAGTCAGCACTATTTTTTTGCCTATATATATAGTATGGATTCATCCCTTTTAGAGCCACTAACTCTTTCACTTTAGACTCAACTTTCTCCCTGCTTATATCACTGACCTTCAAATCTTTATCTTTATACAGCGGTGAACTTTTTTTCAAAGCTAAAGAGTGAATAGTTAAATTTTCAATATCATAATCTTTAAGTACTTCTAATGTTTTTATAATATCCGTTTCATCTTCATCAGGCAACCCTAAAATCAAATCCATATTTATTATAAACCCTATCTCTTTTATTATTTTATAGCATCTATCGAAATTTTTTTTATTAAAATTTCTATTTATTTTTTTCAAAGTTTCAGTATTAAAAGTTTGAGGGTTTAGACTTATTCTGTCTACACCATACTCTTTTGCTAAATGCAGTTTTTTATCAGTTATACTATCTTCCCTTCCAGCTTCAAAAGTGAACTCTTTTAAGTTAGACATATCTATATTTTTATTAACTGCAATAAGGATTTTTTCTAAATCCCCCTCTAATAAAGTGCTTGGAGTTCCTCCTCCTATGTAAATTGATTCAATTTTCATCCCTTTATCTTTTATTAACTGACCAGTGAGCTCTATCTCTTCTAATAGTGTTTCTACAAACCCCTTATAGTAACGCTCCCATACTGGACTATTCACTTCAAAAGAAGCAAAAGAGCAATATCTGCATTTAGTCGGGCAAAAAGGGATCCCTATATAGACGCTATAAGTTTCACTATTCATGATTTCTAACTCTTTCTTGAATATGTTCACAAGAAGCTCAATTTTTTCATCAGTAACTAAATAAAGCTCTTTTAAAATTTTTTTAATTTCATAATCTGAAAAATTTACATTTAATAACCTCTTTACCACTTTAGTTGGTCTAACACCTATTAACCCACCCCATGGATATTTTTTTTCATAAAATTTTAAAAGTGCTGTTTTTAAAATTATTACTTTTTGATCATCTATTTTATCTAAATAATTTTCATAATTAAACTCTTTTTCTATACCATCAATCTCAATTTTTATTATTATTTTGCTCTCAAAATCAGAAAAATTCACATGAATATCTTTATCTGCAGCTTCAGGTATTAATACTCTTATAAATTCATTGATACTGTTTTCACTAATTAAATAATTTGAATTTATTCCCAAAAATATCCTCCATGTTTTTGTTTTTTTATCTTTATTATACTATAATTTTAAAAAAAATTTAAGGGATTCTGAACTATAAACTACAATTCAAAATCCCAAACTATTTTTATCTTTTTTATCTTATTTTATATTGAAATTTTAATTTGCAGCAAAAAGTAAAATTAAAACACCTAAAACCACTCTATAAATTCCAAATACTCTAAATGTTTTAGTTCTTATATAGTCCATAAACCATTTTATAACAATATAAGCTACAACAAATGACACTACCATCCCTAAAGCAAGCAATACCCATTCATTAGATGTGAAATTTAAACCATTTTTCAGTAATTTTAAAAGTGTCGCCCCAGCCATTGTGGGAATAGCTAAGAAAAATGAGAATTCAGCTGCAACACCTCTTGAAACCCCTAGTAATAAAGCTCCAATTATAGTTGCCCCGGATCTAGAAGTTCCTGGTATCATTGCTAAACATTGGAAAAATCCAATTAAAACAGCTAATTTGTAAGTCATCTCTTTTAAATTATGAATTTTAGATTTCCCTTTCAATTTATCCTCTATAAACATAAATATAATCCCATAAAAAATAAGAGCTATGGCTATAATAGTTGATCCATCCATGATAGATTCTATATAATCATCCGCGAATACTCCAATAATACCAGCTGGAAGAACTCCAACTATTATCTTACTCCAAAGAGACATCCTCTCTTTAAACTCCTCTTTTGTTTTTAAGAACGGAGTCAAATCTTTCCAAAAGTAAAGAACTACCGATAAAATTGCTCCAAATTGAATAATTACTGAGAAGCTATTAAAAAAATGCTGAGAAATGTCAGGTGATTTTATAAATTTTTCCACCAATATCATATGCCCTGTGCTGCTTACTGGTAAAAACTCTGTTAAACCCTCCACTATTCCTAAAATTATTACTACTAAAAAAGCATTCATCTATCTATCTCCTTATAAGTATATATCCTCTTTTGACAGGTAATTCTCTACATAATCTTTAATCCCCTCTTCTAAAGAGTAAAATTTCTTATTATAACCTGTTTTTCTTAATTTATCCATTTTTGCTTCTGTAAAATATTGATATTTACCTCTTAAATCTTGTGGCATAGGGATAATCTCTATCACTTCCTCTCCATTTATACAAGATACTCCCATCTCTTTAGCTGCTGATGAGATTGTTGTTAAAGATAAATCATAAAAAGATCTTGCTACTCCTGTACCTAAATTATATACTCCAGACTCCACTTTTTCAGTTAAAAAATAGTATAATACATCAACTACATCTTTTATGTACACAAAATCTCTCAGTTGCTTTCCATCTTCAAACCCCTCTTTATGAGAAGAGAATAAGTTTACATACCCTTTATCTTTATATTGGTTGTATGTATGGAATACCATAGATGCCATTCTGCTTTTGTGATACTCTTGTGGACCATAAACATTAAAGAATTTTACCCCTTGCCATTGTTTAGGAGTTTCTTTCTGTTTAAAAGCCCAATCATCAAAATATTTTTTAGAATAACCGTACTTATTTAAAGGCATAAGTTTTTGATACTCCTCTATAGAGATATCATCATCATAACCTCTTTCTCCTCCACCATATGTTGCAGCTGAAGATGCATAAACATAATTTATATTTTTTTCTTGGCAGTATTTCCATAATTTTTTAGTATATTCATAATTGTTAGACATTAAAAAGTCTCCATCTTTTTC
>JAGNZR010000031.1:0-3689 GCA_017984315.1 Fusobacteriaceae bacterium
AGGAAAACTTACAGAAGGAGTTGTGAAAGATATCCTTACAAACTCTGCAAACCACCCTCACGGGATAAAAGTAAGACTGGCAGATGGCACAGTTGGAAGGGTTCAAGAAATAAAAATATGAGCAATAAAATAGAGCAATTGGAAGATTTTATAGAATTAGAGAGACAGTATTATTATGAGAAAAATGATAAAATATTTTCTAAGATATATTATAGTAAAAAATTAGATACAATAGTTATTATAGATACAAACTTATGTAACACAAAAGATGTAAATAACTGTTTTTTGTATAGGGAGTATACTAATTCCCAAAATCTTTTGATGAAGAAACATACATACTTATACAGAATTTTAGAAGAAGATATAGAAATAGAATTTGAATTTATAAAAAATATATTATTACAACAGTATGATATTCCTTATAAACCTAAAAAAAATATAAAAAGAGATAATGGTGATATGTCTTTTTTAGAGCATTATTTTGAAAATGTTTTTCTTGAATTATATGGAGAGGATTCTTTTAAATACCTTAGGAAAGAGGAGCAGCTTATAGGTTTTCATGGTGAGAATATATTTATTGATTATGCTATTGAGAAACAAAATTCAAAAATTGCAGTGGAAGAGAATGGTGAAAGTTATCATCACCCACAAAAGATTGGTGTTGAGAGATATAGAGCGCAACTTATGAAGCAAAATGCCATAGTTTTCCAAGGTTATAAGATCTTTAGGTTTTCAATGGATGAAGTGCAATTTAAAGAGAGAATGGTGGATGAAATGAAGGATTTTTTTGGAGAGAAAAGTCATTTTGTTTCTAAAAAATCATTGTATGAAGATAGACAATTTAAACTTTATGAGCATCAAGATATCACTTTAAAACAACTTGAAGAGATGAGAGAAAATGATATAAATTCATCTGTTGTAGTTTATCCAACAGGGACAGGAAAATCTAAGATTGGGGAAGAGGATATAAAAATTTATTTAGAGAAAAATAAAGATGCAAAAGTAGCATTAGTTGTTCCAACAGTTAATTTAAAAAATCAGTGGATTGATAATTTTAAAAAGTTAGATACTGAACTTTCAATAGGGGAAGACCCAGAAAACCAAATTTATGTTACTACTTATAATGGACTTTGTCGTAAAAAAAATGAATATTCTCAAGATAAATTTGATTATATTTTAGTGGATGAAGCACATCACGCAGTTGCACCAACTACAGTAAAGACAATTCAGCATTTTAAACCTAAATTTATGTTAGGACTAACAGCAACACCAGACAGATTAGATAATATAAAATTGGAAAATATATTTTCTAAAGTTGAGAGAGAGATGGATTTAAAAGAAGCCATTGAAAAAAATATACTCTCTCCTATTAGATGCTTTAGAGTAAAGAGCAATATTGATCTATCTGAAGTAAGATTTAATGGAAAAAAATTTGTAAATAGTGATTTAGAGAAAACTATTGTTGTTGAATCTAGAAATACCTTAATAGCTGATGTTGTAAAAAAATATTTTGGAGATACTGAATTAAAAAAGCAGGGAATAATATTTTGTGTAAGTATTAAACATGCTGAAAAAATGGCAAAATTATTGAATGAAAGAGGTATAAAGGCAAAAGCTGTATCAGGAAAAGATAAAAAATCAGAAGAGTATCTTCAAGAGTATATAGATGAAAAAATACAATTTCTATGTTCATGCAGCCTTATAACTGAGGGATGGGATGCACCAAAAACATCGGTAGTAGTTATGGCACGTCCTACTTTATCCAAGGTTTTATATTGTCAACAGCTTGGAAGAGGAACTAGAAAAGCTGAAAATAAAGAGTGCTTATATGTTATTGATGTTGTAGATAATTATGGAAGTGTAACAGTTCCTTGGAGTGCAAACTCATTATTTAGAAACCCTTCATATATACCATTTGGAAATGTATTAACATGTGAAAGAGACAATAATGGAGAGCTTTTCTATTTAGATCATCTTTTAGAAAGAGAGGAAAAAATAGAAGAGGTAAATATATTCAGCTTTGAAGAGATGTATGGCGGATATTTAAGTATAGAAGAGGTTGCAAGAGAATTATTTATTTCAACTTCTTCAATCAGAAACTGGATAAAAAAGGGAGAGGTTATTCCAGATTTTACATTAAAAATTGGAAATGGAGATTATAATCTTTTTAAATCGGAAAAAATTGATGAAATAAGAGTGCAGAAAGGCTTGAAAAAAAGAAATGAAGATACTATTTTAGTAGATTTTTGGGAATTTATAGAGGAGAAAGATTATAGCTTATCATATAAAATAGTTTTTATACTTTCACTGATAAAAACCATTAAATCAGATGGAGAAGCTAATTTTTTTGAAGTAAAAAATACATATGCACAATATTATTTAAAAAGAATTGAACAAAAATTAATAGTAGACAGAAAAGCTTGTAAATATGATATTGATTTTTTGAATAATGATAAACAATTAATTACAAATATAATAACAAATCCATTTGAAAAATTTGAAAGGAAAAGGTTTATACTCCATTCAGATGATAAAGAAAATATTGGATTTAATTATTTTCTTTGGAATAAAGTGGCAGAAAATTCGAAAAAAGGTATAGAAGAGTTTAAAATAAAATTGAAAGAAAAGATGATTGAGCACTTAAAAGAGTACTATAATGATTTAGGTGGAATTGGAGATATAAGTTGTTTCGAAAATTAAAGGAGAGTATATATGAGCTACTATAATAAAAATGCAGAAAATTTTTTTAAAAGTACAGTAGATGCTGATATGAGTGAAATATATATAAAATTTGAAAAATACTTAAAAAATGGTTGCCACATAGTTGATATAGGTTGTGGAAGTGGAAGAGACAGCAAATACTTTAAAAATAAGGGGTATATTGTTACAGCAACTGATTTATCCGAAGAGCTTTCAACACTTGCTAGTAAATCTATAAATCAAAAAGTCCTTATAGAGGATATTTTGCATATGGACAGGGAAGAGGATTTTGATGCTGCATGGGCATGTGCTTCACTTTTACATATCAATAAAGAGAATATAATAACTGCTTTGAAAAATGTATATAAAGCTTTAAAAGAAAATGGAATTTTTTATGCAAGCTTTAAATATGGTGAGGTTGAAACTGAGAAAGATGGAAGAATTTTTAATAATTATACAGAGAAAACACTAAAAGAGTTGCTGCTAAAAACAGAATTTAAAGTAAAGGAAATCTGGATTACTGGAGATGTAAGGCAAGGCAGAGAAAGTGAAAAGTGGATCAATGTAATAGTACAAAAATAAATAGTTAAAAAAATAAATTTTTTTATTTAGCTCATCAGTATTTTTTATTAGAAATTATTAGAAAAAAATGATAAAATAATATGTAAACATAAATTTTAATGTTATTCGAAAATTAGGAGGTAATTTATGGAAGAGATATATGGTTCACTTATAAATTATGGTTGGATCGGAATAGCTATAGCAGCTATAAGTGAAGGGATCTTTTTGCCTCTTCCTATGGAAACAATCTCTGTTCCTATTTACCTTTTTAATACAAATAATGCTTTAATACTCTCTATTACCCTTGTTATTTTTTCAATAATAGGTTCAATAATAGGGTATCATATTGGAAAAGGGTTTGGCTCTAACTTATTAAATAAGTTTCTGTCAAAAAATACAATTGAAAAATTCGAAAAAGCTTATGAGAA
>JAGNZR010000031.1:3789-10660 GCA_017984315.1 Fusobacteriaceae bacterium
AAAAACCATAAAAGCTATGATGTAGCTAAGAATCTCATTAAACCTAAATTTGAAAGGGAAGATGCAACTGGACTTTATTGTGCTGTTGTAGATGAAGTTAAAATTTTAAATTTAGAAGATACAATTGAAGAGTATAGAAAATATTACAGAGAAAAGTATAAAGAGATTAAAATGACTTGGAGTAAGAGAGAGATTCCAAGTTTTATGTTTATTGAAAAATTTTGATGAATAAAAACTACATATTATAAGATTATAACCCTAACAACTTTCAAAAATTATATTTTTTTGGATTATAACCCTAAAAACTTTATTGAAATAATAACTTTTTAGGGTTATAATATATTAAGAGGTGTTTAAGATGATAAAAAGAGAATTATATTTAGAAAAAATTAGACCATTTATCAATGAACCAGTGATAAAAGTAATTACAGGAATGAGAAGAACGGGTAAATCAGCTATTTTACAAATTTTAAGAGATGAATTTATACAATCAGGAATAAGTAAAGATAATATTATCTTTATCAGTTTTGAATCTATGAAGTATAGCTATATTGAAAATGCTACTGTATTGTATAAAGAGATTTCAGAGTATATAAAAAACGATGAAAAATATTATCTTTTCCTAGATGAAATACAAGAAGTTAAGGAATGGGAAAAAGCAATTAACTCTTTTCTTGTAGACTTTAATATAGATATTTACTTAACAGGATCTAACTCTAAACTCCTTTCTTCTGAATTGGCTACATATATAGCTGGACGTTATATTGAAATTCCAGTGTATCCTCTTTCATTTAAAGAACATTTACTTTTTAAAGAGAAGATAGGAAATAAAAATATAGAATCATTGGATAGAGAACTTCATAATTATATACGGTTGGGAGGATTCCCAGTTGTGCATATCTCAAATTATTCTTTAGATGATGCTTATAAAATAATTTATGATATATACTCTTCGATAGTATTAAGAGATATTATTCATAGGAACAATATAAGGAATATTGATTTTTTAGATCGTCTTGTAATGTTTGTATTTGATAATGTGGGAAATATATTTTCTGCTAAGAAGATTGCTGATTATTTTAAAAGTCAGCAAAGAAAAGTAGACTTAAATACTGTATCAAGTTATCTTATGATGCTAGATGCAGCATTTATAGTTCAAAAAGTTTCTAGATATGATTTGAAGGGAAAAGAGATTCTTCAGACAAATGAAAAATTCTTTTTAGGAGACCAATCATTAAAGTATGCAGTTATGGGATACAAAGATAGAGATATTGCTGGAATACTTGAAAATATTGTTTATCTTGAACTTAAGAGAAGGGGATATAATGTATTTGTTGGTAAATTAGATGATAAAGAGATAGATTTTATAGCTGAAAAAAGAGATGAAAAAATTTATATTCAGGTCGCTTATAGACTTGCATCAGAGGAGACAATTCAGAGAGAATTTTCACCACTTTTATCAATAAAAGATCATTACCCTAAATATGTAATAACTATGGATGAGTTTTTTCAAGATAATATAGAGGGAGTTAAACATATAAAACTTTTAGATTTTTTATTGAGTGAATAATGGAATTTTATATAAAAAAAACAAAAAGCGATGATATTAGCTCAAGTGCCAATATCACCGCTTTTATCGTTAGGGTGATGTTTTACGCTAAACTTTAAAGTTTATAAGCTCTCTCATTTTATACAAGAAGATACCACTAGCCATAGCTACATTTAGAGATTCAGCAATACCATAAATAGGGATAATAACTTTCTCATCTGCAAAATCTAAAAACTCTTTGCAGACACCAACTCCTTCATTTCCAAATACAAAAGCGTTTTTATATGTAAGTTTTACATCAGTATAATCGATAGAACTACTGTCTAAAGCAGTTACAAAAGTTTTATAATTATTTTCTTTTAAAAACTTAAATATTTCTGATTCTTCAAGGTAGATAAAGTTAACTCCAAATATAGACCCCATAGAGCTTCTAACAACTTTTTCATTATAGATATCTACGCACCCTTTTACAAGAATTATATCCTTAAAACCTGAAGCATCACATACTCTTAAAATTGTACCTAAATTTCCTGGATCAGAAACTTTATCAAGAATAACAACATTATCTTTAAACTCTTCTAATTTAGAATATCTTATTTTATAGACTAGAATAATCCCTTGAGAGTTTTCCTGTGAAGTTAGCTGTTTAAAAAGCTGTTGAGGTAAAATAAGTTTTTTAGAATCAATATTTTCTACTCTTTTTTCAATATTTTCTAGGTACTCTTCATTTATAATTATATACTCTGGATTTATATCAAAATCTAAAAATTTCACACCTTCTGCAAAATAAAGTCCAGACTCTTCTCTATATTTTTTTTGTTTAAGTTTCTTTAAAAACTTAAACTGATTATTTTCAGCACTTACAATTTTTTCCATAACTCATTTCCTTTTGACTAATTATTTTAATTATATTATACTATAAAATGAAGAAATGAATATATAATTTATTTGAATATTAAAATATAAATTTGTATAAACAGAATATCTTGGGGAGTTGTACAATGTTAACATTAAATCTTTTAAAATTATTAATTGCTTTTGATCAAAATAAATTTCCAAAAATGGATAGAGTAAAAAAAATGGGGATTTTAGGAATTAGAATTATTCAATTTTATTCTACTAGAATAGATATACTTTCAGAGGAGATGTGTTATTTTTTAATGAATATACATTCAACTGCAATAGATGTTGAACCTAAAAGAATGTTGACTATTATTAGAAAAGATAACAGTCCACTGCCGTATTTTGAATTTTTTGATAATGAACCATATAGATGTAATTTTGTGTCGCAAATTTATACAGGGACACTAAAAAATGGGCAGGATGTAGTTATAAAATTTAGTGATCCAGAAAGTAAAGCCGTACTTCTTAAACAATTGGAAAATTTGAGAAAAAGTACAGAAATTATTAGTTTTTTCTTTCCGTATTTGAGTAAAAAATATGATTTAAAAAATATAGTATCTGAGATAGAAAGAATCTCTTTAGAAAAGTTAGATTTAATATCAGAGATGTATATTACTAATTATTTAGATGAAATAAGAGATAAATATTCTGAAAAATATGATTTACAGAATCTTCGTTTTTCAAAATTTCATCCTGAACTTTCAAATGAAGAGTACATAATTTCTAATTTTAAGCATACTGACTCAGTAAAATATCTCTTAAAAGAGATTAAAATGAAGTATAAACATGTTATTAATATTATGAAATACCATTTTTTCTATATGTTTGTTATAGGAAAGTTTCACTCTGAGGCACATCAAGGTAATATTTTAGTAGGTGATGATGGAGAGATATTTTTTATAGACTCTAACTCATTATCTGTTATAAGTGACGATTTTAGAAAAAACTTTTTCTATTTTTTACTTAGACTCTCAGAGGAAAAACTTAAAGAGTCTTTTCAATATTTTCTTAAACTTTCAAATACAGAGATTACTGAAGACGAGAAAGCCATTTTATATGAAAAATTTCGTTTAAATTTTAGCAGAATATCAGATAAATCCCTTGGAACAATAAATCTATCCAAAAAAATAATGTCTGCCTTTAAAGAAGGGATAAAAATAGGGATGGAATTTAATGCAGATTTATATCCAATATTAAAAGCTATTATACGTTTAGAGAAAATTGCTGCTAGCACTAATCACACTTCAATTTTTACAAATGATTTAAAATTTGTATTAAAAATTTATGAAGAAGATGAAAATTTGAAGTGAAATTAAAGTGAAAAAATCCGGTTATACTATATCTTCATTGAATATAGCTCTAATATATAGTATAATTAAAAGTAGAATAATTCTAGGAGGATAAAATTGAATTTTATTATTGATAAAAAAGAGATTATAAGTTTATTGTCAGACTTCACAATAATTTTAAAAGAAAATTCAGTAAGACCAGTGTTATCTGGAATATATATAGAAGCAAAAAATAATAAATTGACATTAATGGGAACAAATTTAGAAAATGATCTTATAAAAGTTGTAGATGCTAAAGTAATGCAAGAAGGGACAGTTGTAATTAAACCAGCATTAATTCTAGAGTATATAAAGCAATTAGATGTTGATGAGATTGAATTTAAGCTTAAAGATGATATCCTTTATATTCATTCAGCAGAATTTTTAGTATTGTCAGGAGAAAATTATCCTGAAGTAAAAAAATATAATGGTGAAAAAATAGCGGAGTTTACACCGTTAAATTTAAAAAGTAATATTGAAAAAGTTAAGTTTGCAGCTTCATCTAATGTGGATAATATTGCAATCAGCGTAATTAGATTGAATATAAAAAAGGATTATATAGACTATGTTGCAACAGATTCATTTAGACTTATCTGTTACAAAGAAAAATCTGATAATTTATTAGAAAAAGCAATTTCATTGCCACTTGAATCTATGTCTGCTCTTCAAAAGCTATTAGGAGATGACGTAGAAAAAAAAGTATCTTTATCAATATATGAAAACTATGCCGTATTCACATGGGATGGAACTTACTTCTCTGTAAGACTGATAGAGCTTAATTATCCAGATTATGAGTCTATTTTTAAAAATGCTTCATATTCCAAAATTATGGAGTTTAATAATGAACAGTTAAAAACTTCCCTTAAAAAGGTAATTTCTATTTCTAAAACAAGTTCTGATGTAAAATTTGGTGCAGTATTTGAATTTAAAAATAAAAAAGTTGAAATAAAGACTAGTTCTGGAAAAGCAAAACTTACTGAAAAATTAGATATGATAAAAGAGGGAGAGGACTTTACTAGTTCACTGAATTCTAAATTCATTTTAGATTTTGTATCTATGGTAAATAAAAATATAGTGTTAAAAGGAAATAATTCTCAGTCTATGTTTGAAATTAATGAATATAGCAACGAGAATTATAGATATATTTTAATGCCGCTAGCAATGAGAGGTTAATTATGAAAAGACTAACAAAACAACAGACTTTTAAAAATGCTGAAAATAATTATTTGAGTTATTTAAAACAGTATGAAATGATGTTGGAGAGCCATGCTCAATTTCGTAAAGAGTATGGAAGAACTCCAGAAGTAGAAGCAAATTTTAAAAAAGAGGTAGATTTAACTCAAAAGAGACTAAAAGAGTTAAAAGCAAAAATGGATAAAGCGAAAGCTGATTTATAGAAAAAAAGGTGGATTATTCTTAATCCACCTTTCTCTTTTTAAATTTTAAATTTCAAGTTGTTATTTTTTTTTCATAAATTTTTGGAAATGGTTTTCTGCTTGATTTTTATTAAAATTTTGTTTTTTAGAAGGAGTTTCTTCTATTTTTTTATCTGATTTTATTCCCAAAATCTTTTCTTTAGCTAAATCATCATCAGTACCGTCACCTAATATAAATTCAGAATATGCAATGTCGTCATCATCATTATCATAAACTGTTATTTCTAAAAAATTATTTTGTTTAGCATTTACAAGCTCAAAATCTTTTATGCTCTCAATGATAAACTCATCACCTTCTTCATGAATTTTATTAAAAACTACCAATTCACCCTTATTTTTTTTAGCAAATTTTATATAGTATTCAAGAATTTCAATAAGAGTTTTACGCGTTACATTGTATGCCATTTTTTCACTCCTTTAAGTAATAATAAATGTATTATAACATATTATTCACTATTATTTATATCTATTTTATGGTAAAATAAATCTATTGTTTGATAAAAATTAATAAAAAAATTATTATATAGGAGTTAAGATTAAATGGGTGTTTTAGACGTAAATAATGTAAGTCATGGGTTTGGAGCTAGAGTAATTTTAGAAAATGCCTCTTTCCGTTTATTGAAAGGGGAACATGTAGGTCTTGTAGGAGCTAATGGTGAAGGTAAATCAACTTTCTTAAACATAATTACAGGAAAACTAATGCCTGATGAAGGAAAAGTGACTTGGTGCAATCATATAACTACAGGGTATTTAGACCAATATAGTACTTTAGAGAAAGGGAAAACAATAAGGGATATATTGAGAACTGCATTTGCACATATGTTTGAGTTAGAGCAAGAGATAATGGAATTGTATGAAAAAATGGGTGATTGTACTCCTGAAGAGATGGATGCACTTCTTGAAGATATTGGTGAGATTCAGTCAATTTTAGAAGGGTCAGGATTTTATGATATAGATACAAAAATAGAAACATACGCTGCAGGACTTGGACTTATGGATATAGGGTTAGATAAAGATGTATCAGAGCTTTCTGGTGGTCAAAGAGCGAAAATATTACTTGCAAAAATGCTGCTAGAGAACCCTATGATTCTAATACTAGATGAGCCTACAAACTTTTTAGATGAGGATCATATTATTTGGCTTAAAAATTTCTTACAAAATTATGAAAATGCATTTATTTTAGTATCCCATGATATCCCTTTCTTAAATGATGTTACAAATGTAATCTACCATATTGAAAATGCGGTGTTAACAAGATATTCAGGGGATTACAACTATTTCTTAGAGATGTATGAACTGAAAAAGCGTCAAGTAGAGATGGCTTATAAAAAACAGCAGAAAGAGATTGCACACTTAGAAGATTTTATTGCAAGAAATAAAGCAAGAGTAGCTACAACAAATATGGCGAAAGATAGACAAAAAAAATTGGATAAAATGGATATAATTGAGATTGCGAAAGAGAAACCAAAACCAATTTTTGGATTTAAAACTGCACGTACACCATCGAGAGAGATAGTTACGGTTAAAGATCTAGTAATCGGATATGATGAACCTCTTACTAGACCGCTTAATTTTTCAATAGAGCGTAATCAAAAAATTGCAATAAAAGGGGTAAATGGTTTAGGAAAATCAACTTTACTTAATACAATTTTAGG
>JAGNZR010000031.1:10760-13251 GCA_017984315.1 Fusobacteriaceae bacterium
TCTTTAATATTCCAAACACGCTCTGCAAATTGTAAAAGTTTTGCACTTTTCTTATCTTTTCTTACTTCCCAAATTGAAGGCTGCACAATTGCAAGAGTCTTACCGTGATCTACTCCAAATAAAGCAGTAATTTCATGCCCTATCATATGTGCAGACCAATCCTGGGGAACACCTGCTCCTATAAGACCGTTAAGCCCCATAGTAGCGCACCATACTAAATTCGCTCTAGCATCATAATCTGTAGGGTTATCAATAGTCTTTTTTCCTATTTCAATAAGGGTTTGTAAAATCCCTTCTGCAGTTCTATCTTGAAATTTTCCCTCTGCTGGGAATGTAATGTATTGCTCAGTTACATGGACAAATGTATCGATAACTCCATTAGCAACTTGTGTTGGAGGAAGAGTAAAAGTAAGAGTTGGATCTAGTATAGAGAAAACAGGGAATGTATGAGAACTAAATACAGGAACTTTTAACCCTTTATGGCTGATAACAGCACCGTTATTCATTTCAGATCCAGTAGCAGGCAAAGTAACAACAGTACCCATTGGAACAACTGAATCAACAGGAACATAATTAAAACCATAAGTTAAAATTTCTTCAGGTTCCCCCAAGTATTTTGAAGCGATGGATATGAATTTTGTACCGTCCATTACAGATCCACCACCAACAGCAAGTAAAAAATCAATATTTTCATTTTTTACAATTTCTACAGCTTTCATTAAAGTATCAAATTTAGGGTTAGGTTCAACACCACCAAATTTCAAAACTTTTCTACCAGAAATAGAGTTTATAACTTTGTCTAAAGTGCCAAATTTTTCAACAGAACCCCCACCATAAACTACAAGTACTTTTGCATTCTTAGGTATAAGTCTATCTAATTCACTTAAACGGTCCTTTCCAAAAACAATATGTGTAGGGTTATAAAAATCAAAATTAAACATAATATCCTCCTATTTTACATGAAATTTTAAAGATATGTTTATAGTACATCTTAAAGTTAACTTTAAGTCAATAAATTTTTTTAAATTTAGCAATTATTTTTTATCCCTTCATAGTACAGAATTTTATGGTTTATTTTATCAATGTATTTCTGCAATTTATTTATTTCATCATAAATTTTTTCACGATGCTCTAATAAAATCTGCTTCCTTTCTTCAATAGTAGAATCCCCTAAAGTGCTAAGTTCAACTATATTTTTTATACTTTGTATGCTCATACCTGTATCTTTTAAACATTTAATAATCTCTATCCAAAAAACATCGTCATTATTAAATGTTCTATTACCAATGCTGTTTCTTTTAATTTCAGGAAGAAGCCCTTCTTTTTCATAAAAACGAATTGTTGATGCAGGAATTCCAGTTATATTTGATACATGACTAATACTATAAATCATAAATTGCCTCCTAAAAGCTATTTTTATAAATTTTTAACGAAATATTTAAAAAGTCCTATAATATTATAAAATTAAAAAATATTTTTTAAAAACAAAACATAAAAAAAATTATACAAAAAAATAAAATGAGACTCCTAAAAAAAATAAAAAAGAAAAATTAATAATAGTAAAATCCTTTAAAAACAAACCTTTATATTTTGGAAAATCATTTATATATAATTTATAAGATATCACGCTAGCAAGAGAGGCAATTAAAGTTCCAAAACCACCGATATTAACCCCAACTAAAATTGATCTCCACTCATTTGTAAATTCAGATATTAAAATTGCAGCAGGGAGATTGCTGATAAATTGACTTGAAATAATTGATGTTACATATACTTTATGTGGTGTTGAAAGAATGTTTTTCATAATGTTTCTAATAAATTCCATTTCAGAAAGGTTTCCAATCAGTACGAAAAAACTTACAAAAGTTGCAAGCAAAAACCAATCAATTTCAAATAATGTCTTATATTGTTTTATAATTAAATATATAGTAGTTACTATAGTTATAAGTTTAATATCTAATCTAAAAAACAGAGAAATAACAACAGCAGAAAATATAATAGTAGCAATAACTGAGTTTGAATTCAGTGATATTTTAGGCTGTTCCAAAACAAATTTTAACTTTCGATCAGGTGTAAAGATATTTAAAATTAAGACAACTATAAGTCCAGCAATTGATACTAATCCAGCTACTTTAAAAAAATCAAATGCTGACAAGCTAAATTTAGAGAAAATATATAAATTCTGTGGATTCCCCATAGGAGTCATAGCTCCCCCAATATTTGCACAGAGAGTTTCTAATATGATTATTCTTAAAGGGGAAAAATTAGATTTTTTCGCTATTATAATTGTAAGAGGAACAAATGTTATAAGTGCTACATCGTTAGTCAGCAGCATACTGGAAAAAAATACTAATAAAAGCAATACTATTGAAATAATCCTTTGATTATCATATTTTTTTAAAAAATTAATTGCAATATAGTCTAATATCTTCTCTTTTTTATATATTTCAACTACAATCATAAGATTAAATAATATCATAAGTACGTGCAT
>JAGNZR010000057.1 GCA_017984315.1 Fusobacteriaceae bacterium
ACTTTAGCTATAACACCTGGGAATATTCCACCTCTTCCAGAAACTTTGCATCTTGGTTGAACAACATCCTTTACTGGTGTAATTCTAATAGACTCACCTGGTTTTGCAAGCTCAACTTTAACATTTGAAATTTTTTCATCTTCTAAAACGATTTTCTTTACTTCATCGCTGTTGATAAAAAGAGTACCATTTTCAATTTTTGATACAGAACCAAATTCAATATTTTTAATGATAATATTTCCAATTTCTAAACGCAAACTAATCCTCCCTCCTTGCTAACTTTATATATTATTTAAAAAAACTTAAATTCTACAATGATTTATTTATCATCTCTTTAATATTTTCAACAGTTGCATCATCTTTTGTAAGTTCAGTAAGTTTTACCCCATTTTTATAGATTGAAATTGTAGGTAGTCCTAAAATTTTCTCTCTAATTGCAAGTCTTCTTCCATTAGAAGTATTATATTTTAAAAATTTAATTTTCCCTACAAACTCCCTTTCAAGCTCTTCAAGTTGTGGCAGTAAAGCTTGGCATGGAACACACCCAGTTGAAAAATAATCAACTAATACTAACTCTTTGCTCTCAATAACATGTTCATCAAAATTATCTTTGTCTAATTCAAACATTTTATTCCTCCTTGTATATTAATTTGAAACTTAATTTATAAAACTAACCTTTAAAATGCTCTGAGATATATTTTTCAGCAGCAGTAGCAGCAATTGCACCATCAGCTGTAGCTGTAACTACTTGTCTAAGAAGTTTAGGTCTTAAATCTCCTGCAGCAAATATACCTGGAATATTTGTAAGCATATTTTCATCTGTTAAAATATATCCATGATCATCCATATTTACATGCCCTTTGAAAAGCTCTGTATTTGGATTAAATCCTATAAACATAAAGATACCGAAAGTACCATCATTTTCATCTGCATGATATTCATATTTTTCCCCTGTCTTGTTGTTATACATTAAAGCACTTTCAACAATTCCATCCCCTCTAATCTCTAAAATTTCAGTATTATATTGAATCTCTATTTTAGGATTATTTTGTGCTTTTTCTAAAACTGATAATGCACATCTTACGTGATCTTTTCTTACTACTAAATTAACTTTTCTAGCAAATTTAGAAAGATATATTGCTTCCTCAACTGCTGTATAACCTCCACCTACACAGAAAACTTCAAAATCTGTAAAGAAGTCTGCATCACATGTAGCGCAGTATGAAACACCTTTTCCTGTAAACTCTGCTTCTCCTGGACACCCTAATTTTTTAGGCAGTGCACCTGTTGCTATTATTATAGATTTAGCAGTATATACAGTGCCATTAGCAGTTATAACTTTTTTTATCTCACCTGTAAAATCTACATTAGTTACAGTAGCAGCAATTTTTTTAGCACCGAAATGCTCAGCTTGTGCTATCATTCTTTTTACAAGTTCAGGACCTGTAGTCTCTATCTCACCTTCATGATGAACTGACCCTGGGTAATTAGCCACTTCATCAGTAATTGCTATTTGTCCCCCACCAAGTCCTCTTTCTATAATAAGAGTATTAAGTTTTGATCTTCCTGCATATAAAGCTGCAGTTAGCCCTGCTGGACCAGCTCCAATAATTATAATGTCATACGTTGTTGTGTGCATAAACTCCTCCTAATATTGATATTTAATAAAATTGGTTAATACTTTCCAACCCTGTCTTTAACAGCGAAAAATCAATAAGCTGAAAATCTTCTTTTATAGTTTCAGGGTAATTTATTATTTTAGAATCAGATAACATTTTTTCACTAATTGTAATGCAATTTTCTATTTTTTCCAAAGATGCTATATCTATACTTAATTTTTTCTCATAGGATAAAACTACAGATTTGTACATTGTTTCACTTGGTTTCACACTTCCTGTTAAAGGGTGAGTCAATAACTCATGACCTAAATGTATATAATCTCTTGCTTTCAATAATACTTCTAACAGTGATTTTTTATCTAAATATTCAAACTCCCCTTTGTATTTCAAATTATTTTTTATTGTTAAAGGGTTATTTGATAAAATTATTATTTTCATTCTCTTCACCTAACCTGTCTATTATTAAATTAATTATAATATACAAACTTGTAAAAAACAATAACTTGTTTTAAAAAAGTTCATTTTATTTCAAAATAGGATTCATATTTTTATTGCAAGACAAAATAAAAATATTTTTTCATAATTTTTAATTTGTTTAAGAAAAAAAATATGTTACTATAAAATTGATAGAAAATAATAACTTGAAGGGGGAATATATGTTTGAAATTTTAGAGAAAAAATGGCTTTCAGATAAAATATGTCTGATGGAAGTAAAAGCAAAAGAGTTATCTTATAGTGCAAAACCTGGTCATTTTGTCATTGTAAAAACTAACCAGAAAAGTGAAAGAGTACCTCTTACAATCTGCGACTATAATCATGATAGAAAAAGCATTACTTTAGTATATCAAATATTAGGTAAAAGTACACTTGATATGTCAAAATTAAAGATTGGAGAAAGGTTTCAAGATATTTCTGGTCCTTTAGGTCACTACAGTGAATTTATAGATGCCCCCCTAGATGAATTAAAAAATAAAAAATTTCTTTTTATTGGTGGTGGCGTTGGGATAGCACCTGTATATCCACAGCTAAAATGGATGTCAAAAAATGGAGTAGATTTTGATGTAATATTAGGTGCAAGAGATCAATCTCTTTTAATATTAGAAAAAGAGATTAGAAAATTTACAAATAATGTTTATGTATGCACTGATGATGGTTCTTTAGGTCTAAAAGGTAATGTTGTTGATATGATGAAACAGCTAGTTGAAGAGGATGGAAAAAGCTATGATCATGTTGTATCAATTGGACCACTTCCTATGATGAAGTTTTCAGCATTAAAAGCAAAAGAGTATAATTTTCCAGTAACAGTTAGTTTAAACCCATTGATGATAGATGGAACTGGTATGTGTGGAGCGTGCAGAGTCACTATAGGTAAAGAGGTTAAATTTGCCTGTGTGGACGGTCCTGAATTTGATGGTGCTTTAGTTGATTTTGATGAAGCAATAAGACGTCAAAATATGTATAAAACAGAAGAGGGAAGATCTATGCTTAAAGCTTCTGATGGTTATACCCATCATGCTAAAGGGTGTGGATGTGAACATGACAAATCTAAAGATGATCCCCATTTTGATAGAAAGAAAGCTGTTCCTATGAGGGAGTATGAACCTGAAAAAAGAGTAAAAAACTTTGTAGAAGTCTCATATGGTTATAATGTTGAAGAAGCTGTTAAAGAAGCCAGCAGATGCCTTGAATGTAGAAACCCTAAATGCCGTGAAGGGTGTCCTGTAAATATAGATATCCCAGGTTTTATTAAAGAGTTAAAAGTGCAAAATTTAAAAGGTTCAGCTGAAGTACTTGGAAAATATACGCTTCTCCCTGCAGTCTGCGGTAGAGTTTGCCCTCAAGAGACTCAATGTGAAGAAAAATGTGTAGTAGGGATAAAAAATGAGCCTGTAAAAATTGGTAGATTAGAAAGATTTGTTGGGGATTGGATGCTAGATAACTACCAAGGTGAAACAATAACAGAAAAGAAAAATAAAAAAGTAGCAGTTATAGGGAGTGGTCCTGCTGGTCTAACAGCAGCTTCTGAACTTGCTAAAAAAGGTTATTCTGTAACAGTTTATGAAGCATTACATGAACTAGGTGGAGTTTTGACTTACGGTATTCCAGAGTTTAGGCTGCCAAAGGATTTAATAGTTAGAAGGGAGATAGAGAAGATTCAAAAACTTGGAGTTGAATTTGTAACTAATTATATTGTTGGAAAAACACATACAATTGATGAGCTTTTTGACAAAAAAGGGTTTGATGCAATATTTATAGGTTCTGGGGCTGGTCTGCCTAAATTTATGAATATCCCAGGTGAAAATTTAAACGGGGTTACTTCTGCTAATGAATTTTTAACAAGAATTAATTTAATGAGAGCACATGAAGATGATTATGACACACCTGTAAAACTTGGAAAAAAAGTTATTGTAGTTGGTGGGGGAAATGTGGCTATGGACGCTGCTAGAACTGCTGCCAGATTAGGTGTAGATGTAACTATTGTTTATAGAAGAAGACAAGAAGACCTTCCCGCTAGATTAGAAGAGATTCACCATGCCATGGAAGAGGGAGTTAAATTCAGATTTTTAACTAACCCTTTAGAAGTTTTAGGGGATGACCATGG
>JAGNZR010000058.1 GCA_017984315.1 Fusobacteriaceae bacterium
CTGTTTATTTAATAATGTAGCGGTTATATAGGGAAATGTCAAGCTTAAAAACTTGACATTTCCCTTGAAAATTCATATAATTATTATGGTGATAAGCATATGGAATTAGAAGAAGTACTAGAAGTAAGTGTACTATTAAATTATTATAAAAATCTTTTAACAGATAAACAAAAAGATTATCTTATAGAGCATTTAGAAGAGGATATGTCTCTTTCTGAAATTGCTAAAAAGCATGAAGTTACTCGTCAAGCTGTCTATGACAATATAAAGCGTGGAGTAAAGACTTTGCATGAATATGAGGATAAAATAGGGTTTTACAAGAAAGAGTGTGAAATAGAGGAGTCTTTAGAAAAATTAAAAAAGGACTTAACTGCAGAGAATGTAGACAAAATTTTAGAGCAGCTTTTTTAATAAAAATAAATAAAAAATCAAAGTAAATTAAAAAATATGCAAATAAAGAGTAAATGGAGTTGGAGAGATGTTAGAAAATTTAGGGAATAGATTTCAAGATATATTTAAAAAAGTTAGAGGGCATGGAAAGCTTTCTGAGGACAATGTAAAAGAGGCATTAAAAGAGGTTAAAATGTCTCTTTTAGAAGCTGACGTAAACTATAAAGTAGTAAAAGATTTTACTGCTAAAATTTTAGAAAAATCAATGGGGGAAACAGTTCTTTCAGGGATAAACCCAGGTCAGCAGTTTATAAAAATAGTTAATGATGAGTTAGTTGAACTTTTAGGTGGAACAAACACAAGATTGACTAAAGCCCCTAAAAACCCAACAATAATATTACTTGCTGGTTTACAAGGAGCGGGAAAAACTACTTTTGCAGGTAAATTGGCAAACCTTCTAAAAAAACAGGGTGAAAAACCTTTTTTAGTTGCAGCTGACGTATATAGACCAGCAGCTATGAAGCAGCTACAAGTTTTAGGAGAGAAGATAGGTGTTCCTGTTTATACTGAAGAGGGAAGTAAAAATCCTGTTGCAATATGTGGAAACTCTTTATCTAAAGCTTCAGAGTACGGAGCAACTTATGTAATACTAGATACAGCAGGTAGACTTCACGTAGATGAAACTTTAATGGATGAGTTAAAAGAGATTAAAAAAATAACTAGACCACAAGAGATTCTTCTTGTAGTAGATGCCATGATAGGTCAAGATGCAGTTAACTTAGCACAGAATTTTAATAACGCTATAAGTATAGATGGAGTAGTTTTAACTAAATTAGATGGAGATACAAGAGGGGGAGCAGCCCTTTCTATTAAATCTGTAGTAGGAAAGCCTATTAAGTTTATAGGAACAGGGGAAACAATAGAGGATATAGAACTTTTCCATCCAGAAAGATTGACTTCTAGAATTTTAGGGATGGGAGATGTTGTATCTTTAGTTGAAAAAGCTCAAGAAGCTATAGATGAAGATGAAGCTAAATCTTTAGAAGAGAAAATCAGAACTCAAAAGTTCGATTTAGAAGATTTTAGAAAACAGCTGCAAGCTATAAAAAAATTAGGACCTTTAAAGAATATTTTAAAGATGCTTCCAGGTGTTGGGGATATTGGAGATTTAGCTCCAGCTGAGAAAGAGATGAAAAAAGTTGAAGCAATAATACAATCTATGACAAAAGAGGAGAAGAAAAATCCTGATATTTTAAAAGCTAGCAGAAAGCAGAGAATAGCCAAAGGTAGTGGAGTAGAGGTTGCCGATATAAATAAATTGCTAAAACAGTTTGAACAGATGAAACAGATGATGAAGATGTTTGCTGGTGGAAAGATGCCACAAATGCCTCAGATGCCAAAAGGTGGAATGGGTGGATTCCCAGGAATGCCGGGGATGGGTAGAAAAAGATAAGGATATAAAATTGGATTAAGAACGGAGCATAAAATTAATTAAGAACGGGTGTTGGTGCTCCTGTAGGTCGCAAGACACCCTAACCTTAATTTAATTTTACTGGGATTTAAAACAGTTAAAAAATTTAAAACACAGCCTTTCAGCTTTGCTGCTTTGCAGACTTGCTTTGAGGCAACAACTGTTTTTTGAAAAAGTATCTATTGTTATTCAAAGTAGTTAAGTGTTTGTGGCACAAAATAGTTAATGGAAATAAAATGAAAATAAATTAAAAATAAATTGAAAATATAGAAAAGAGAAGGTAAAAAACGCTTTCTCTTTTTTATTTTGTATACTGTTTTTGATCAATATGAGTCAGTATAATATAAAAAAAATTAAAAAGTGTTATAGTAAAATTTTAATTAAGTGATTATTTATTGCTTAAAACTTTATTCATAATATAAACTTTACATGTGGTGAATAAATTTATAAAAATATATGGAGGTTTACAGCAATGAATGAAAGATATGTACTTAACAAAAATTTAGCACAGATGTTAAAAGGTGGAGTAATCATGGACGTAACTAATGCTGCTGAGGCTATAATAGCTGAAAAAGCGGGAGCATGTGCAGTTATGGCTTTAGAGAGAGTTCCAGCAGACATAAGAAAAGCTGGAGGAGTGGCAAGAATGTCAGATCCTAAAATGATAAAAGAGATTCAAAAAGCTGTTTCTATCCCTGTAATGGCAAAAGTTAGAATAGGTCATTTCGTTGAAGCACAGATTTTAGAGGCTTTAGAAGTTGATTATATAGATGAGAGTGAGGTTCTTACACCTGCTGATAATAAACTTCATGTAAACAAACATAGCTTTAAAGTGCCATTTGTTTGTGGAGCTAAAAATTTAGGGGAAGCTTTAAGAAGAATAGGTGAAGGTGCCTCTATGATAAGAACTAAAGGGGAACCTGGAACAGGGGATGTAATTGAAGCTGTAAAACATATGAGAGCTATGAATGAGCAGATAAGAGAGGTAAAAGGGTTAACTAAAGATGAACTGTTTAACAAAGCTAAAGAGTTAGGAGCTCCTTTGAATTTAGTAGAGTATATTCATGAAAATGGAAAACTTCCAGTTGTAAACTTTGCAGCAGGAGGGATTGCTACTCCAGCAGATGCTGCTATGATGATGCAGTTAGGTTGTGATGGTGTTTTTGTTGGTTCAGGTATCTTTAAATCTGGAAACCCTGAAAAAAGAGCAGCAGCTATAGTAAAAGCAGTTACAAATTACAATAACCCTAAGATACTTGCTGAAGTGTCTGAAGATTTAGGAGAAGCTATGGTTGGTATTGGAATAAGCACAATGCCAGATCAAGATAAGATGTCTGACAGAGGGTGGTAATATGCTAATTGGTGTTTTAGCACTGCAAGGTGCTTTTAGAGAGCATATTGCGGCGTTGAAAAAATTGAACATTGAAACTAAAGAAATCAGAAATAAAAATGATATTGATGGGATAGATGGACTTATAATCCCTGGAGGGGAGAGTACAGCTATTGGAAAACTTTTAAGAGATTTAGATATGTTTGATATCTTAAAAGAGATGATTTTAAAAGGGTTACCTGTTTTTGGAACTTGTGCAGGGATGATACTTTTAGCTAAAAAATTAATAAATGATGACAGAGTGCACTTAGGTGTTATGGATATAGAAGTAAGAAGAAATGCTTACGGAAGACAGCTTGGCAGCTTTAAATGTTTTGAAAAGTTTAAAGGGATTGAAGGGGATGTAGAGATGGTGTTTATAAGAGCCCCTTATATTGAGAAAGTTGGAGAAAAAGTAGAAGTATTAGCAAAAGTTGGAGATGATATTGTTGCAGCTAGACAAGGAAATCTTCTTGCAATCTCTTTCCATCCTGAATTGACTGAAGAGTTAAAAATACATAAATATTTTTATGAAATGTGTTTGAAGTATAAGGTAGTATAAAATTCATTAAGACCGGAATATAAAATTGGATTAAGAACGGGTGCTGGTGCTCCTGTAGGTCGCAAGGCACCCTAACCTTAATGCAATTTTACTGGGATTTTAAAGATTAAAAGATTAAAAGATTGAAAGAATAAAAATGTTCTTTATCGGAGTGTTTTTTAGTAACAAATGAGATATGTAAATAAAGTAATAGGGATTTTGTAGAATTAAAAACTACAAGATCCCTATTTTTATTAATAAAGTTAAAATTTCAATCTTCAAAAATGGGAAATGATTCATAAGTAAAACTTAAAAACTTTTTAATAAAAGTAAAAATGAATAAAATTATATTTTTTAAAAGTAAGAATTAAACAATACGAATCCATCATAAAAAATATTTTTCAGATTTTAAATATAAAAA
>JAGNZR010000032.1 GCA_017984315.1 Fusobacteriaceae bacterium
GTACAAGGCTCTTAGTGAAATTAGAAAACTCTCTCAAGAGATTAATAATAGAAACCCTTCTCAAGAGATTAAGGTATCTTTTTGTGGAGATATAAAAAAAATTCCAAGTACTTATATTCCAAAAAAAGTAGAGATAGATTTTTTGCAAATTAATTCTAATAAAATGAAAATACTTCCAAATATTATAGGAGATAGTGGTGAAATTGATGAAAAAACAAATGCTGAATTTTTAAAAGAATTCTCCAAAAATGGAAATATAAAAAAATATTATAATATTGAAGTTGAAGGACATAAAAAAAATATTGTTATACCTAAAGAACTAAGAGAAGTCCTTCAAACTTTAAAGGAAGAGCGTGAAGAAATTTCTGTTTCTGACTTACTTAATAAAAAAAGCAAAATATTTAATGATTCTAGAATGGAGTGTGAAAATATTGAAATTATTTATGGCCCAAGAGTTAAAGGGATTGGATTTGCTACATATCGTCCCTCTAGTATGACAACACCTTCTAATATAAATTGGCTAGAAAAAGAGTTTCCTTTTATATATACTACAGATGATAAAATACAACTTTTTCCTGAAAATATAGAATATTTTTCTGAACAACTTTTGAAAGACAAAGAACAAATTGTTTTAGATTTAAATACAGATGACGGCAAGAGAAAAATTCAACTTGAAAAATATCAACTTGAAAATGAACTTCAAAAAATTAAAGACTCTATTAAATCTTACTGTGACTTTAAGCAAGTAAGTTCAGTAAAAAAAATTTTAGAACTTGCAAAAAATTCAAATTCTAACTATATCCAATTTAATGGTTACTATGTATATTTTGATTCTATAAAAGAAATAGAAAATCATTTAGATACTCTTGCAGAAAAAGAAAAAATTAATAAAAATAAAAATCTAATGTCAGAAAAAGCAACTCAAAAATTTTTAATACTTGCTGGAAATGAAGAGTTTTTAGAGCATAGTGAAACTTTTAAAAATAAAATTACTGAATTTGAATTTCAACATCCAATTTTTCTATTAGAGAATATTCAACCTTATGAATTTCAAAAAAAATCTATTGCTCAGTTACAAAGTTTATACCTTGATTCTCCTATTAATGGTCTTTTATTATCTGATGATATGGGATTAGGGAAAACTCTTCAAATTTTAACTTTTCTAGCCTGGCTAAAAGAAAAAGGTGAAGTTACACCCTCTCTTATTGTCCTACCTGCAGCCCTTATTTATAATTGGCATAATGAGAGTGAAGATCAAAATAAAATTGGAGAAATTCAAAAATTCTTTAAATCAAATACATTTATTTCAAGAATTGTAAAAGGGAAAATTAATAGAAGTGATATTAAAGCTTTAGAAAATTGTGATCTTGTTATTATGACTTATGAAACTCTACGTATTAACCATGTTGAACTAGGAAAAATATCGTGGCAAGTTATGATCTGCGATGAGGCTCAAAAAATTAAAAATCCAAATGCTTTAGTAACAACAGCAGTTAAAACTCAAAATGCTAAATTTAAAATTGCATGTAGTGCTACTCCTATTGAAAATGAATTAATAGACTTATGGTGTATTACTGATTTTGTTAAGCCTTCTCTTTTAGGAAGCCTTAAAGAATTTAGAGAAAAATATATTAACTCTTCTAGTCAAGAAGAAGAAAAAAGTGAAAATGAATTAAAATCTCTTAATCAAAATTTAAAATCTACTTTAGGCAATTTTTATATTAGACGGACAAAAGATGAAATTTTTGGCAAAGAACCTAATTTCCCTAAAAAAATAATAAGATATGAACCTGTTGCTATGAGTAGTTTACAAAGCGAATTAATGCTTGAATTTCAAGATAAAAAAAATGCAGGAGATTCAATATTAGGAATTATTCAAAGTATGATTATGCTCTGTAGCCATCCAAGACTTATTTATAAAAATGATATAGATACTTCAGACATTAATTTACTATTACACGAAGCGAATAAATTAAAAATTGTAAAAGATATTCTTGATAAAATAAAATTAAAAAATGAAAAAGCAATTATTTTTACAAAATACCGCGGTATGCATAATATTTTATCTAACTTTGTTCATGATTTTTATGGATTTACCCCTGTTGTAATTAGTGGAGATGTCGAAAATAAAAGACGGAAAGAGTTATTAGATGAATATAGAATAGTTGATGGTTTTAATATTATCATCTTATCTCCTGAAGCTGCAGGTGTTGGATTAAATATAACTGAAGCTAACCATGTAATTCATTATACACGTTTATGGAATTCTGCAAAAGAGGACCAAGCAACTGATAGAGCGTATAGAATTGGACAAAATAAAGATGTATATGTTTACTACCCTATAATATTTGAAAATGCATATAATAAAGAGCCACAACAATTTACGAACTATAAAGAAATGAACTCTTATTTTGAAGAAAAGCATAAATTTACATCTCCAGAAGAAAATTTAAATAAGATTTTACTTAGAAAAAAAATGATGTTAGAAGATTTCTTTTTAGCTTCTCCTCCTGAAAGCTCAGAGAGAGAGTTAGAAGCATTTTTTAAGTAATGGTAAAACTTGATAGAAGAAAAGATTTTTATAGAACAAAAGGGGTAAAAAAATGATAGAAGACAAAATGTTTTATAATTATATTGTGACTCCAGAGAAAGCAGAGTGGTACGATAGAACTTTCAAAAAATATGAAGATAATTTAGGTGGATTTGAATGGAATTGGTCATGGTGGGCTTTTTTTGGAGGGCCATTCTTTTTAATGTATAGAAAATGTTATCTTGAGGCATTCCTTTATTTTTTAGCAGGATTAATTCTTGGAGGGTTTGGATTAGCACTTTCAATTATTGCTGGTTTTCTCTCTCCATATTTAATTTATAAAAGATATAAAAGAGCTATGGAAGAGATAAACAGAAGAAGCTGCCTAGAGGAAGAGCAGCTAGAAATGGCAAAATCAGTAGGTGGAGTAAATAAATGGGCAATATGGATAGCAGCTTTATTTATATTAGCACTTCCTTTATTTGCAGGAGTTATATTCACTACATTTCTTTTTAATTTATAGTTTACTAGATAAATACCTAATTCTATCCATCTAACTTCCGCAATAAAAAAATAGATAACACAGGTAAAATATGTTACAATATACCGATATAAAAAATATTGAATGGTGGAGTTATGGGAGAGATTTTAAACAGTCTAAATAAATTAGATTTTATGGGGATGTCAGTAGCAATTACAGCTTTTTTAGTAGGATTAAAATTTCCAGACTTTGACTTTAAACTGAAGTTAAAACATAGAAATATTTTAACTCATAGTCCATTCCTTGTATTTATATTTTTGTATTACTATACAAAGGAACCAGTTGAAATTACTAGATATTTTATAATAGGGTTCTCTTTGGCCATAGGGATCCATCTTATTTTTGACCTTTTTCCAAAAGGTTGGGGTGGTGGCTCTCTTTTAAAGATACCTATTGTAAGTTTGCAATGTGGTCCAACACTGACTCAAAATCTGCTTAAACTGTTTATAGTTACCTCTTTAGGTATCTCAATTAAATATACAAGACAGGAGACGGAGTTTTTACTGATCCTATTTTTAGGTGGATTTACAATTTTAAGAAATGTAAGAAAAGAGAAAAAACTTATAAGACCGCTATTTCTTTATCTGATTTTTTTCGCTTGTCTAGGCAGTTTTAAATATCAAGCTGTATATGACTATGTTATGAAAAATTTAAGTATAGGAGCTCATATGATTGGTGGGTTTATTAAGTAAAAGGTGTGTTTAGTTGTTATATAATTAAATTAAATATAAATGAAGAAAGGAGCAAAAATGAAAGAGTTAGAAATTTTGAAAAAAAATGCCAACGAAATTAGAAAATCTATCATTAAAATGGTAAGTGAAGCTAAATCGGGACATCCAGGAGGATCACTGTCAATTGCAGATATACTTTCAGTGCTATATTTTAAAGAGATGAATGTAGATCCAAAAGATCCAAAGGCACCAAATAGAGATAGATTTGTTTTATCTAAAGGACATGCATCTCCAGCAATATACGCTGCTTTAGCAGAAAAAGGGTATTTCTCTAAAGAGTTACTGCCAACTTTCAGAAGCTATGGGTCTATTCTTCAAGGACACCCAGATATGAAAAAAGTTCCAGGGATTGATATCTCTACAGGTTCTTTAGGACAAGGGCTTTCTGTTGCAAATGGAATGGCTTTAGCTGCAAGAATGTCAGGACAAGATTACAGAACGTATGTAGTTTTAGGAGACGGAGAGATTCAAGAGGGGCAGATTTGGGAAGCAGCTATGACTGCAGCTCATTATAAACTGGATAATGTTTGTGCAATATTAGACAACAACAACCTGCAAATAGATGGAAACTGTGATAAAATAAAAGGGATTGAACCGTTAGATAAAAAATGGGAATCTTTTGGATGGAATGTAGTAAAAATAGATGGGCACAAGATAGAGAGCATCATTTGTGGTTTAGAAGCTGCAAAAGCTTGTAAAGGTAAGCCAACAATACTTATAGCTTTAACAGTTAAAGGTAAAGGAGTTTCTTTCATGGAAGGGGTTTGCGGATTCCACGGAGTAGCACCTAATAAAGAGGAAACAGTAACAGCATTAGAAGAATTAGATAGAGCAAAGATTTAATCAGGAGGATAAAATGGCAAAAAAATCGACAAGACAAGCTTATGGGGAAGCATTAGTTGAGCTTGGAAAAATTAATAATAATGTGGTTGTATTAGATGCTGATTTAACTAAATCTACTAAAACAGCTCTATTTCAAAAGGATTTCCCAGAGAGACATATAAATGTAGGGATTTCTGAAGCTGACCTAGTAGGTGTAGCAGCAGGACTTGCAACATGTGGTAAAATAGCTTTTGCATCTACTTTCGCAATGTTTGCAGCAGGAAGAGCATTTGATCAAATAAGAAATACAGTATGTTATCCAAAACTAAATGTAAAAATAGCTCCGACACATGCAGGGATATCTGTAGGTGAAGATGGAGGTTCTCATCAATCTGTAGAGGATATAGCTCTTATGAGATCTATACCTGGAATGGTAGTATTATCTCCAGCAGATGCAACTGAAACTAAAAAAATGGTTTTTGCAGCAGCAGAGTATGAGGGACCAGTTTATATTAGAATGGGAAGATTAGATACTGAAGTACTTTTTGATGAAAATAATTATGAATTCCAAATTGGTATAATCAACACAATAAAAGAGGGAGCAGATGTTACAATAGCTGCTACAGGACTTATGGTTGAAGAAGCAATAAAAGCATCTGAAATACTTGCAGCAGAAGGGATCTCTGTTAGAGTACTAAATGTAGGAACAATCAAACCTTTAGATGGAGAGACTATCTTAAAAGCAGCACAAGAGACTAAATTTATAGTTACAGCTGAAGAGCACTCTGTTATTGGTGGATTAGGTTCAGCAATATCTGAATTTTTATCAGAAACACACCCTACTCTTGTAAAAAAATTAGGAGTATATGATAAATTCGGACAAAGTGGAAAAGGGGAAGAGCTTCTTGTTAAATATGATTTAACAGCAGCAAAACTTGTTTCTATGGTAAAAGAGAATTTAAAAAAATAGTTATTAAATATTAATAATAAAATTGATTAAAGGCGGACTTGTTTCGCCTTTAATTCTATATTTTAATTTTTTATAATTAAATAAGATTTTTTATTTTTAGAAGAAATTGAAATATAAGGGGAGTATTATGATAAAAAATAAAAATAAAAATTTTTACATTTTGATATACGTTTTTTTTCTTATTAATTTATTTGTGTCTTTGATTTTTAATTTATATGAATATAAAGAGAAATTGAAAAATAGAAATATAATACAGATAGAGTTATCAGACAGTTTACAAAAAGAGCTGCTTCCAGAGATAGAAAAAAAAGTTTTAGCTATTAAAGGGGTTATCTCAACAAAATTTAATTCTAAAGAGGAGTCTTTAGATAGAATAACTAAAGAGTTAAGTATTTCAATAGCTTCAAGTAATAATCCTATATCAGACATTCTCATCTGTTACATTGATTCTGAAAAAGCTGACGTAAAAAATATTGTCTCAGAACTAGAGTTAACATTAGAAAAAGATAATAAAGGGATTTATTATGATGAAAATAGAATAAATAAAAATAATAATAATTTGAGAAATATAAAAATTATCAATTATATGAATTGGGGAGTAGTTTTAGCTCCACTAATACTGGCATCTCTGAGTTTATATAAAGATATGATTTATAACTACAGCCTATATTTTTATCTTCATTCAAAAGATAAAGAGAAATCAGAAAAAAGAGCGAAAAGAATAAGTTTTCTTCCAATGGTATCAGCAAATATTATAGGAAGCTGTATATATTTTGGAATTTATATGGGATTATATAAATTTGTTTTTCATGAAACTATACTACCTGTGGAACAATTTTTTAAAATAGTTATAAAGTTTAACATTGCAATTATCTTATTAAATGGATTTATACCTAAAAAAATTTTTGGGAAATAAAATTAGTTCCAAGAGGATGGAAGAAGAAATGGATAGAAAAAGAATAATCTCTTTTATTTTTTACTTCTTATTTTTTATTTCTTATGGAGCTACAAATGTGACTACAGCGAAAAAAGAATTAAAAGCTATTGAAAGTAAGATACAAGTTCAGAATAATAAAATAAAAAAAATAGAAGACCAAAAAGAGAGTGTAGAGGTTCAAATCAAAAAAAATGAGATAGAGATTGAAGAGATAAAAAAAGAGAGAAAAAAGATAAATGAGGAGATTAAAGAGGTAAAAAAAAGTATTGAAGAGAATAATGAAGAGCTGAAAACAAATGATGATGAACTGAAAAAAATGAAAGTGCTTCAAAGAGATAATATAATTGCTTGGAATAGATATTCAATCAGTAATAATGAGGATGAAATTTCAGAAATTAACAGGATAAGTGTAATAAAACTTGTTTCTATGAATATGAAAAATATTGAAAAAGTAGAAACAATTGTTGTAGATATTAAAGAAGAAAAAGTGGATATTGAGAGAAAGAAAAAAGAGTTAGAGAGCCTAAATTATAAAGTTTTGAACAATGCTAAAAAACTTAATAAAAAAATAATAGAGCAAGAGAGCTTACTAAAAAAATTAGATAAAGATAAGATAAAATCGGTGTCTATAGTTTCTGATCTTAGAAAGAAAAAAGAGAGAATAGAGAGAGAGATACAAAAAGTATTGTCAACTAGAGCCCAAAAAAGTGCTACTCCTGTAAAATATGATGTAGCTAAAAAAGGTGTAGGAAGATTAAGCAAACCTCTAGATGGACCAATAGTAGTTGGTTACAAAGATACAAAAAATGGAATAGCAATAAATGGGGTAGAGATTAGAGGGGAGTTAGGTTCTACAGTTAAATCTTCAGCAAAAGGGAAAGTTATCTATTCAGATGATTTCCAAGGGCTTGGAAAAGTTGTAATGATAGAGTATGGTTATAACTTGATTGGAGTATACGGAAATCTAATATCTACAAATGTAAAAAATGGCGATTTAGTTGCAAAATCTGAAAATATAGGAGTCTTAGGTTATTCCAATGATGGGAAACCAGATCTTTACTATGAAGTGAGGCTTAATTTAAAACCAGTTGATCCGGAATTGTTTTTCTAGTTTTATAAATTAAAAGCAAAGGGGAAAAAATGAAAAAATGCATTATATTTTATAACAATGAAAAGATAATAGCAGAGGATTTTTATGAAAAACTATTAGAATATATAGAGAAAAAAAGTTCAGAAATCTCTTTGGTAAATGATATAGAATTAGCAGATTTTGTTATTTTAATTGGTGGAGATGGAACTTTTTTAAGAGCTACAAAAGAGATTATAAAAAACTCTAATATAGGTGTACTGGCTATTAATGCAGGCAGTTTAGGTTTTTTAACTGAGATAAAGATAGAGGAAGCATTTCAGCATTTAGAAAGTTATCTGAAAGGTGATTACATTTTAAAAACTAGGAGACTTTTAGAAATAAATGTGAAAGGAAAGAGTTATAATGCACTGAATGAAGCTGTTATTTCTAAAGGGGGAATTTTAACAAAACTTTTAAGAATATCAGCATATGATAATGGAAAATATATAAATACTTACAGAGCAGATGGGCTTATTGTATCAACACCTATAGGTTCTACAGCCTATTCAATGTCAGCAGGTGGACCAATAATATCTCCTGAATTGGAAGTTGTTTCTTTAACACCTATAGCTCCTCACAACCTGTCTACCAGACCTCTCATAATATCAGGTGAAGATGAACTGAGTTTTAAAATAGAGGATAAAGGCAGAGGTGGGTATGTAATAATTGATGGGGATGAATGTATAGAGATACAAGAGCAGGATATTGTAACGGTAAAATATTCAGAGAAAAAAATAAAACTAATTTTATCAGAAGAGACAGACTATTACTCAATTTTAAGAGAGAAGCTAAAATGGGGAGATAAATTATGTTAAAAGAGTTAAAAATAGAAAATTTAGCAATTATAGATAAATTGGATTTAGAGTTTAAAGAAGGGTTTATCTCTTTAACAGGGGAGACAGGTGCTGGAAAATCTATTATTTTAAGTGGGATAAATCTTTTAATAGGGGATAAAGGCAGTGTAGACATGATACGTGATGGAGCTGAGTCCCTTTTAGCACAAGGTGTTTTTGAGATTACAGACTCTCAAGTTGAAGAGCTGAAAAATTTAGGAATTGATATTGACGATAATGAAGTTATTGTTAGAAGAAGTCTAGAAAGAAATGGAAAAGGTAAAGCTTCTATAAATAACTTAAGGGTTCCAATGAGCAGTCTAAAAGACATAATGTCAGAACTTGTAGATATTGTAGGACAGCACTCCCATCAAATGTTGCTTCAAAAATCTAATCATATCAGACTTTTAGATAAATTTTTAAGAGAGGATGGAGTAGATTTAAAAAGAGAGATAGAGAGGAGCTACTTCAAATACCATAAAATTTCGGAAGAGATAAAAAATCTAGAGAGCAGCAAAAAAGAGGTGGAAGGGAAAAAAGAGCTTTATGAATTTCAACTGTCTGAAATAGCAGAAATTTCACCTAAAATAGATGAAGATACTGCATTAGAAGAGGAGTATAAAAAACTTTTTAACTCTGGGAAGATAAAAGAAAAACTTGAAAATGCAGGTGTATTGTTAAAAAATGGAGAGATAAATGCCCTTAATTTTATATATAATTCAAGAAAAGGGATTGAACTCCTTGCAAAATATGGTGATGAGTTTCAAGAGTTAAGTGAGAGATTAGAAAAAGTTTATTATGAATTAGAGGATATTGTAGATGTAATTTCAGATATAGATGACGGGATAGACTCAGATAGCAATAAATTAGAAGCAGTTATTTTAAGATTGGATAAAATTAATAAGCTGAAACTGAAATATGGAAGCTCTATTACAGAGATTTTGGAGTATAGAGATAAAATAAATTTAAAGCTGAAAGAGTTAGATGAGAGTGGGTTTGAAATAGAATCTTTAGTGAAGGAAAAGGATAAAATCTATAAAGAGTATATGGAGAAAGCCGCTAAACTCACTGAAGTTAGAAAAAAAATTGCTGTGGATATAGAGAAAAAACTTCAAGAAGAGCTGTTTTTATTGAATATGAAAGAGGCTAAACTTTTTGTAAAATTTGAAGAGTTAAAACATATGTCAGGGACAGGTATGGATTCTGTAGAGTTTTATATCTCAACAAATTTAGGTCAAGAACCGAAACAGCTTACAAAAATAGCTTCAGGTGGAGAGATTAGCAGAATTATGCTAGGATTAAAAGTTATTTTTTCAAAAGTAGATAATTTAGCAATGATCCTCTTTGATGAAATAGATTCAGGTGTAGGTGGAGAAACAGTAAAAAAAATAGGGGATAAACTCAGCGAGATAGGTGAGAATTCACAAGTAATCTGTATAACACATTCACCAGCCATTGCTGCAAAATCTGAGCAGCAGTTTTATATTGAAAAACATGTTGTAGATGGAAGAACTGTAAGTTCAGTAGTAGAGTTAAATAAAGAGGAGAGAGTAAAGGAGATTGCAAGGATGCTTGCAGGAGAAAATGCATCTCAATCGGTGTTAGAACATGCTAAGGAGCTGTTAAATGCAAAATAGTAGCAATATAGATATTATAAAGAGTTATATAGAAGTAATAGAAAAAGAGGGGAAAGTCTCTGTAAATACAATAGAAGTCTATAAAAAAGAGATAAATGAATTTGCAGAGTATATATATCCCGAAAATCTTTTAAATATAAATAGTTTAAAAATAATGAAATATATAGAGAAACTCAGTGAAAAATACTCTTCAAGAACTATAAAAAGAAAGTTGATCTCTTTAAATGGTCTTTATAAATATTTTTTTAAAACTGAAAAAATTTTGCTTAACCCTTTAGAGGAGATAAAATTTAAAGTTCAGATAGAAGAAGAGCGCGTAAATATAGAGAAAGGTGAAATAAAATCACTTTTAGACTGTTGTGAAGAGACTCCAAAAGGTTTTAGGGATAAACTTTTAATAAACTTATTGATGAAAAGTGGAGTCAAAATAAATGACCTGATAAATATAAAGTTAAAAGATATAATAGGGTTTCAAGAGATAAACATTTTGAAAAAAAATGGAAGGATTGCTATCTCTTTAGATGAGAGCGGAAAAGAGCTTTTAGAAAAATATATTTTAGAAATGAGAGATAAAATTGATGAACCTAAAGGGGAGTATCTTTTTAAAAACCTTTCAAGGCAAAATTTTAGAGCTAGATTTATAAAATATTCTAAATTAGCTGGGATAGAGGCTGCAGTCTCTCCCAATGAAGTAAAAAATCTTTCCAATGTGTCTAAGAGTGCTGAAAAATTGGAGAGAGAGACTTTTTTAGAGAAGATAAGAGAGAAGTATATTGAGATAGGAATAGGAGATGATTAATAATGAAAGCCGGATTTATAGCCGTAGTTGGTAGGCCAAATGTTGGAAAATCAACATTAATAAATAAAATGGTAGCTGAAAAAGTTGCAATAGTTTCTGATAAAGCAGGAACAACAAGAGACAATATTAAAGGGATTTTAAATTTTGGAGATAATCAGTATATATTTATAGATACTCCAGGGATCCATAAACCAAAACACCTTTTAGGGGAGCACATGACAAACAGTGCCATTAGAGTCCTAAAAGATGTAGATGTAATAGTATTTATGCTAGATGGATCACAAGAGATTAGTACTGGTGACCAGTTTGTTATGGAGAAAGTAAGTGAGGCAAAGAAAACACCTAAAATTTTAGTTATAAATAAGATTGATAAATTAAATGATGAAGAGATTGCAGCGAAAAAATTAGAGATTGCAGAAAAACTTGGCGAATTTGATGCTGTTGTTGAAATATCAGGGCAGTATTCATTTGGAATACCAAGACTTTTATCAGCAATCGATCCTTTCTTAGAAGATGGAATAAAATATTATCCAGATGATATGTATACAGATATGCCTCTTTATAGAATGATAACTGAGATAGTAAGAGAGAAAATCCTTACAAAGACAAGAGAGGAGATACCTCACTCTGTTGCAATTGAGATTTTAAATGTAGATAGAAGGGAAAAAGGAAAAGATAAATTTGATATAAATATCTATGTAGAAAGAGATTCTCAAAAAGGGATCATAATAGGGAAAAACGGTGCTTTATTAAAAGAGGTTGGAACTGAAGCTAGAAAAGATATTGAAAAACTTTTAGGGATAAAAATATATCTAAATTTATGGGTAAAAGTAAAAGATGACTGGAGAAAGAAAAAACCGTTCTTAAAAGAACTGGGGTATGTAATAGAGGAGTAATCTTAAGAAAGTATTAAAGGATATTTATGAAAAACACGAAAAATGGACAAGAGATAAAAGAGATAATAGAGATAGCAGCAACAATTGATGATAAAGGAAAAAGGTTAGATGCCTTTTTACAGGAGTGTATAGAAGGAGCAACTAAAAATTATATACAAAAACTTATTGAGAATGAGAATGTAATTATAAAAGGGGTTGTGGCGTCTAAATGTGGGTTAAAGGTAAAAGGCAATGAGGATATTATTGTTAATATACCTGAAGATGAATCTATAGAAGCTGTACCAGAGGATCTTCCTATTGAGATAATCTATGAAGATAACGATATTGTTATAATTAATAAAGGAGCTGATATGGTTGTTCATCCAGCTCACGGAAATTATAATGGGACTTTAGTAAATGCCTTGATGTTTCATATAAAAGATTTATCATCTATAAATGGAGTTATAAGACCTGGGATTGTTCACAGACTTGATAAAGATACAAGCGGGATAATTGTTGTAGCTAAAAATGATGTAGCTCATATTAAACTTTCTGAGATGTTTAAAGAGAAAGAGTTAGAAAAAACTTATATCTGCATCTGTAAAGGGAACTTTAAAGAGAAGGAAGGAAGAATAGAAAATTTAATTGGAAGACATCTAAAAGATAGAAAAAAAATGGCAGTTGTGGAAGAGAATGGAAGAGTTGCAGTAAGTAACTATGAAGTTCTGCAAGAG
>JAGNZR010000013.1:0-4432 GCA_017984315.1 Fusobacteriaceae bacterium
TCCTTTTCTTTTTCTGTAAGCATCTCTATAATTACTGGTTCTAAATCTATTGGAGCATAAGTTATTGTTTCAAATTGATAAAAATCACCGTAATTATTCTTTAAATATGGTGTAACTAATAATTCATTTTCTATTCTTATACCATGAGAGTTTACAACATATATACCAGGTTCATTTGTTACTACCATCCCTGGAATTAAAGGGTGAGGATTATGAGTTACTCTTATCCCGTGAGGGCCTTCATGTACACCTAATATATAACCTATCCCGTGTCCAGTTCCATGAGCATAGTTAATACCATACTCCCACATTGCAGATCTTGCACAAAAATCTAAATTACTTCCTGTTGTTCCATGAAGAAACTTTGCCATAGAAAGATTTAGCATCCCTTTTAAAACTAGAGTATAATCTCTTTTTACCTCTTCAGAGACTTCTCCCACAGCTATTGTTCTTGTTATATCTGTTGTTCCTCCAAAATACTGTCCACCTGAATCAATAAGGTAAACCCCTTTTTCTTCTAATTTAGAAAAATCTTTTTCAGTAGCTGAATAATGTGGCATTGCAGCATTTGACATATATGCCGAAATAGTTTCAAAACTAGGTTCAATATACCCCTCTTGTTCAGCTCTTAAACTATCCATTTTATTTTTAGCAGTTATCTCATCTATCTCTATCTTTCCAATATTACTCTTTAACCAATATAAAAATTTTGTTACTGCTACTCCATCTTTAATATGTGTAGATTTTATATTTTTTATTTCAACACTGTTTTTTACAGCTTTCAATGTAGTTGAAGGGTTTAGTCTATCTACAATTTTATGCTCTGAAATTAATGAATATAGCATTGTGTTAATTTTGTTTACATCTACTAATATTTTTTTATTTTTTTCTATTTTTTTTACATCATTATAAAATTCATCATACTCTTTTATTATGATTTTACTCTCTTTTAATTTTTTTTCTACTTCACCGATTATTTTATTTTTGTCTATATACAACGCTGTTTCAAATTGTCCAATAATTAAGTTACTAAGTACAACAGGGGTATTTTTTACATCTCTCCCTCTTATATTTAAAAGCCATGCTATATCATCTAATGATGTAACTAAATTATAATCTATCTCATCTTTCTTTAGTATCTCTACTACCTCTTTTATCTTATCTTCAGTAGTTTTCCCACTCTTTTCAATATCCAGTATATATGCTTTTTCTTTGGACATCTCAGGTCTCTCTTCCCAAAATTCATCTACAATATTTAAACTTTCATTTATTTTTACACCTATTTTGCTGAAAAACTCTTTAAGTTCTAACCCTAATTTAGCTGAAACTGTTCTTCCGTCAAAAGCAAATACTTTACACTGTTCAGCATTATTTTTTACCCACTCTTTCAAGTCTATAGTGTCTGGTTTGTTAATTGTTATAACTTCAACTTCTGTTCCTGAGAGTATTTTTTTTGCCTGAGTATCATATCTTGAATCTGTCCATAAAACTACTTTATCTTTGTTTATGAGTAAATTACCAAAAGAGCCTTGAAACCCAGTTATATACTCCCTTACTTTAAAATAACTTCCAATATATTCGCTTTCATGAAAATCTGATGATGTTACGTAGTATGCATCTACACCGTTTTTTCTCATTATTTTTCTTATTTTTTCTATTTTTTTCGCAAACATAACCCTCTCCTTTATCTGTATAAAAAAATGATTTTAGCAGATTATATCCGCTAAAATCATTTCTATAATCTATTTTTTACTCAACTGTTACAGATTTTGCTAAGTTTCTTGGTTTATCAACATCTATCCCTTTTAATACAGAAGTATAATAAGCCAATAATTGTAACGGTATAACAGATAAGATCCCTGCAACTATATCTATACAATTTGGTATAAATATAATCTTATCAGAACTCTCTTTCAACTCAACATTTTTCTCTTGAGTAACTGTTATTATTGTAGCATGTCTAGCTTTTAACTCTTTTATATTAGAATCAGATTTATCAATTAGATCTGATTGTGTCGCCAGTACTACTGCAGGAATTCCCTCTTCTATAAGAGATATTGTTCCGTGCTTTAACTCTCCAGATGCAAAAGCTTCTGTATGAATATATGTGATCTCTTTCATTTTTAAAGACCCTTCTAATGCTACTCTATAATCTAGTCCTCTTCCAATGTAGAACCCACTTGTAGTATTAACTAACGTCTGAGCTATATCTTTTATATTACCTTCAGATTTAAGTATCTCATTTATCTTTTCAGGGATAACTCTTAATTCATCTAACAGTAATTTTTTAGTATCAAAATCTATAACACCTCTCTCGTCAGCTAAATATATCGCTAATAAGAAAAGAGTTAAAACTTGGTTAGTATATGCTTTTGTTGAAGCTACTGCTATTTCAGGTCCTGCCATTGTATAGATAACTTTATCTGCATCTCTAGAAATAGAAGATCCTACTACGTTTGTTACTGCTAAAGTTGTAGCTCCTCTTTTTTTACACTCTTTCATAGCTAATAATGTATCTAAAGTCTCTCCAGACTGTGACACAACCATTGCTAAAGTATTTTTATTAACAAATGGATCTGAATATCTATATTCTGAAGCTATATCTGTGCTTGTTCTTATTTTAGCAATTTTTTCTAAAGCATACTCACCTTGAAGACCTGCATGATAAGCTGTTCCACATGCAATTATCTGTACTTCCTCTATTTTTAAAGCTTCTTCTTTTGATAAAATATCTTTAAAATCTAATGAATAATCATCATAATTAACTCTTCTTTTTAAAGTTTCTTTTAAAGTATCTGCCTGCTCGTAAATCTCTTTTATCATAAAATGAGGGTATCCACCTTTAGTTGCTTGCTCTAAAGTCCATTTTATTTCATGCTTTTCTCTTTTAACCTCTTTATCATTTTCATCATAAATAGTTACTTTATTTTTTTGTATATCTGCATAATCACCATTTTCTAAAAAGTAAACATTTTTTGTGTACTTTAAAAGTGCTGGAACATCAGAAGCTATAAAGTTTTGGTTTTCTCCCACTCCAATTACAAGAGGACTATCCTTTCTTGCACATATAAGTTGATCTGGGTGATTTTTATGAACTATTCCTAATGCATAAGTCCCTTTTATTCTTTTTAATAATTTCTTTAAAGTAGATAGCATATCTCCATCATAAAGAACACCAAAAAGGTGTGCTACTACCTCTGTATCTGTTTGAGATATAAAATTACACCCTTGCTCTGTTAACTCTTTTTTCAGTTGAATATAATTTTCTATAATTCCATTATGAACAACAGCCACTGATTTATCATTATTGTAGTGAGGGTGAGAATTGATATCTGAAGGTGCTCCGTGAGTAGCCCATCTCGTATGTCCAAGACCTACCTCTCCACTCATAGGGTGCTCAGATAAAAAATCTTTTAAAGCTTGTAATTTACCAACTTTTTTCTCAATTTGAATTTGTCCATTTTTCACTATAGCAATACCTGAAGAGTCATAACCTCTATATTCTAACTTAGATAACCCTTCTAAAATAACTTCTACAGCATCTCCATTACCTACATAACCTACTATTCCACACATATAAAAAAACCTCCATTTTTTTAAAATTAAAACTCTGCTTTAATTTTAATTTATTTTTAGAGATTGAAAGCCTGCTAAAACATATTTGTCCACTGTATCACTACAGTATTTTGTTCTGTTTTTGTAGAGTGCAGTCCCTACAGAGTATCCGCCGAATCTTTCGATATTCTCTGTTCCTCGTCAACTTCCTATTTTGAAGTTCTGGCGCTTTTTCTTATTTATAATCATTTCAATCTTCTATATGAATGAAGTATAAACTATTTAATTACTTTTTTCAACTGTTTTATAAAAGTATTTTAATTAAAAAAATATCATCTATTATAATTTTTATTTTTTCACTCTTGTGATATAATATAAGTACTTTATTTTATGAAAAGGAGTTAATTCAACTTATGCTGAAAAACGAAAAAGAATCAATTATAGATTTATTAAAAAAAGAAAATTTAAAAATCATACAACGTTCAGATTACTTCAATTTCTCTATAGACTCTATACTACTTGCTGAATTTGCATCACTTGGAAGAGGTGTACATAAAATTATTGAACTGGGAACAGGAAATGGTGCTATTCCACTTTTCCTTTCTAAAAGAACAAAAGCAAAAATTATAGGTCTTGAGTTGCAGGAGACTTCAGCTGACTTAGCTATAAGAAATATTTCATTGAATAACCTTGAAAAACAGATAACTATTATTAATGATGATATGAAAAATTGGAGAACTCATTTTTTACCACATTCATTTGATTCAGTTATTTGTAATCCACCTTTTTTTAAGTTTAATGGAAATACTGAGCTTTTGAATAATTTGGATCAACTGACACTTGCAAGACATGAAATTGCTATAACATTGGAGGAGAT
>JAGNZR010000013.1:4532-23661 GCA_017984315.1 Fusobacteriaceae bacterium
TTATAAAGAGCTTTTATTTTTTTGTCTAAATCTAATTCATATTTTTCAATATCTTTAAAATATCTGTATGTCCCAACTTTTAACTCTATAGTTGCCTCTTCATCTGAAACAATTATTGCCTTAGGGTGAAGCTGCAGAGCTGAGATTGTCCACATATGGTTAACACCCTCCTCTATCCCTTTTTTCAAGGCACGAGCTTTATGGTGTCCATTGACTAAAATTAAAATCTCTTTAGAGTCTAATAATGTTCCTACTCCTACAGTTAATGCAAGTTTAGGTACTTTATTTATATCTCCGCCAAAAAATCTAGAGTTTGCTATTATTGTATCCATTGTTAACTCTTTATCTCTTGTTCTAGAAGAGAGGGATGACCCAGGTTCATTGAATGCAATATGCCCATCTGGCCCTATTCCACCAATAAATAGATCAATCCCACCTACTGCTTTTATTTTTTCCTCATATCTCTCTGCTTCAGCTTTATAATCTGCAGCTAAACCATTTAGAATATTTATGTTTTCTTTTTTTATATCTATATGATTAAAAAAGTTTTCATGCATAAAAGTGTAATAACTTTGTTTATCATCTTTTCCTAACCCTACATATTCATCCATATTGAAGGTTATTACATTTTCAAAAGAGACTATTCCATCCTTATTAAATTCAATGAGTTTTTTATACATAGATAAGGGCGTGCTTCCAGTTGGAAGTCCTAGAACAAAAGGGTTCTCTTTAGTTGGATTAAAATTTAATATCTTTTCTACCACATGAGCTGCTGCCCATTCCCCTATTTTTTTATCTATAATAACTAACCTCATATATTCTCCTTAATAAGAATTATTTATTAAATCATATACACTGTATATTACATTGTCTCTGGAACAGTAAACTCTTGCATCTCTGGTGCAACAGACCCTTTTTCCTCTTTCTTCTCTTCTGCAGTTTTCTCTTTCTTTTCTTCGTATTTATTTTCAATATACTTTAAAAATTTAGGTATTGGACTTAAATTATCTTCATCTTTCTTTTTTTCTTTTGTTTGAAGATAAATAGTTTCTAGCTCTCTCTTATAATCAGCTATCTGCTCTGGTGAATACTCACTTAGATCTTTTACAGGGTATTTTCTTAGTTCTGGAAACTCTTTATCTAATTTTGCATTCCATTCATCTACTTGTTTTTTATTTAAAGAAAGTATAAAATCTACATCTCCTGTAAATCTGATCTCTTTTATACTATCCCCTTTCTCTAATTTTTTAAGGTTAGTTAAATCCTCTTCATCTATAACTTCACCAAACACAGTATGTTTTCCATTTAACCATTCAGCTGGAGAAAATGTCATAAAAATTTGTGATCCACCAGTGTTAGCTCCTGCATTTGCCATTGCTAGCATCCCTGGTTGGAAAAAATCTAACCAACTTACAAATTCATCTTGAATAGTATATCCTGGCCCACCTTGCCCAGTTCCTGTAGGATCTCCACCTTGAATCATAAAGTTTTCTATATATCTATGGAATTTAACTCCATCATAAAACCCTCTTTTAGCTAAGTTAATAAAGTTAGCTACTGTTACAGGTGTTGCTTCTGGATAAAGATAGTAGTTTATCTCTCCTTGATTTGTAACTATCGTAACTCTAATGTCATTATATTTTACTCCTTGGCCTCTTCCTAATAGTGCATCAATTTTTGAACATCCACCTAAAACAAAAACTAATATTAATGCTAAAATAGTAACTATTTTTTTCATTGTTTAATATTCCTCCATGATTTTTTTATTTATTTTTTTATAATTATACTACATTTGTAATCTTATAATACAATTTTACTATAATAATCCAATTAAGTAAATTTTTTTATTTTTTATTTTTTACTTTCTAAAACCTAAAACATTTAAAGTAAATGCTTTTAATCCTTCGTAATATGTTGGTTTTTCAAAGGATTCCACTCTTGATAATAATAAAACACTATACAATCTTAAAAAAATTGCCAAAACAAACATAATCTGCAATCCGTGATAGCTATCTCCTACTACTAATACAACTTCATCTTTAAGAAAGTTTGCAACAACACCTCCAAGTATTCCCCCTACCATTCCAAAGGATCCTACTACAGTGTAATAAGCTGCTATATACGACTCTATTGGTTCTGATGCTACTTCTAAAAAGAGATTGAAAAGGCATAAATAGATTGCCGACCATGATATTGCTGAACCTATAGCATCAAGAAGCAATATACTTCTATAATTTTGAGTTCCTAAAAAACAGTAGAGCATTATCATATATGTAGTGACTACAATCCCATTGGCAATCAGTTTTTTATTTCCATATTTCTCAGCAAGTTTCCCCATTATAGGGTAACAGATAACTGAAAATATAGCTCCAACAGAGGCTACAAACCCTAAATATTCATAAGGCACTGATAAATTTGTGATTGCATAATATGGATAGTAAGGTCTAGTAAACTCTATAGAAAAGTTCCATATTGCCAAAAACACTAAAAATTTTTTAAATTTAGCATCTTTAAATGGTGCTAATAGATTGCTCACTTTATTTAATGTAGTTTCTTTTGGGATAGTCTGAATACTAAAAAGAAAAATACTTATAACTCCTGATATTGCTATAAAGCTAGAAAGTAAAAATATCCCTACATCTTTATTCTCTATATTCAACATTTTTCCACATACATATGAAAATATAACTGTTACTATTCCAATAAAAACATATCTCATTGCAAAAAATCTATTTCTTTGTTTTTCAGGTACTGTATCCCTAATTATAGCTGTCCATACACCTAAATTAAATGAGTTAAATACAGAATAGACTACAACTGTAAATACCAATACAAAAGGCTTATTTACTTTTAATAATACCGCTATTGGTACTAATAAAAAGAGAACTCTTCCTACAATAGAACTTATCATTAAGGCATTTCTTCTAGTTTTTGAAGCTTTACAAAAAAGATTAAAAAAAACTTGCAGCATCTGTGCTCCAATGGGCAGTGAAGACATCACTGATAACCAAAATGTAGAACATTGAAAATAAATTGCCAGTGCTGTCAATGAAAAAGATTGTACCCCTAGATTAAGTATATTAGAAAACATCCCTTCTAAATATATTATTTTTCTATTTTTTGGACTATATGAATCCATACATCTCCCCTTTTCCATTCAATATTTTTTAAGCTATTCCCCATAATATTCTATCATTTTTAATTATAGATATCTACTAGTTTATTGCTATTAAATATAATCATTCTATTTGCCTTATTCTTATTCTTTTGGTATAATGGTAGCGGAATTACTAAATTTTTATATGGAGGATTTATGTATTTAGAAATTTTTTTTAAAGTACTAGGGGGATTAGGTATATTCCTTTATGGAATGAATCATCTATCTAATGGTATGCAAAAAATTGCTGGGGAAAGGTTAAAGAAAATTTTATCTCTTCTTACTGGAAATCGTTTTGCCGCTATCGGTATGGGAATTGTTGTTACTGGACTTGTACAATCATCATCTGTTAGTACAGTTATGACTATCGGTTTTGTTAATGCCTCTTTACTTACACTGCAACAAGCTCTTGGAGTTATTTTAGGAGCTAACATAGGTACAACAATAACTGGTTGGCTTTTAGCTTTAAAAATAGGTATTTATGGTTTACCTTTAGCAGGAGCCGCATCTTTAGCTTATATGTTTTCTAGCAAAGAAAAAAATAAAAATCGTGCTCTTACAGTTTTAGGATTAGGTCTTTTGTTTTTAGGACTAGAGTTTATGAGTGACGGTTTTAAACCTGTTAGAACTATGCCAGAATTTATCAAATTTTTCCAATCATTTGATGCTGCCCCTAATGGTGTACTTAACTACCCTGGTATTATTAAAGCTACTCTTGTTGGTGCCTCTGTTACAGCTATTGTTCAGTCATCTGCTGCTACTTTAGGTATTACAATAGCTCTTGCTGTCCAAGGTTTAATTAACTATGAAACTGCTGTTGCTTTAGTTCTTGGTGAAAACATTGGGACAACAATGACTGCTTTACTTGCTTCATTAACTGCTACAACTAATGCAAAAAGAGCAGCATATGCACATACATTAATAAATATAATCGGAGTTTGTTGGGTTATCCCAATTTTCCCATTTTATCTAGTTTTACTTAGTAAATACTCAAATGCTGTGAACTTACCTACGGCTATTGCTGCAGCTCATACAACATTTAATATCTTAAATGTTTGTTTATTTACACCATTTGTTCCTTATTTTGCAAGATTCCTTAATTACATTGTTCCAGAAGGAAAAGATGTTACTATATCTAATAAAGTAACACATTTAGATTCACTGATGAGTGAAATTCCAACAGTTGTTATTGGACAGACTAAAGCTGAAATCCTAACAATGGGAGATGAGATTTTCCAAGTTTTTGATAAAATAAACAATGTATATTTAGATAGAAGCAAAATTTCTGATTCTTTAAACTTTATATCTATAGTTGAAGATAGAATGGATTTATTTGAAAAAGAGATTACAGATGCTAACTTTGCTATTATGAACAAAGGGTTAGATGACAATGAAATCACTGAAACTAGAGAAAATTTAATTGTTTGTGAAGAGTATGAAAGTATCAGTGACTACCAATTGAGAATAGGTAAAACATTATGTAAAATAATTGAGCATGATGTATACCTTGATGAGATGAGAAAAACAACAATTGTTAATCTTCATAATGATATCGTAGCTATTTTTAAAGATGTAAACATTGCTTATAAAACAAATAGTAAAGATACTTTTATTATGGCTTTAAAAAAATGCAATAATATAAAAGGAACTTATAATAGAGCTCGTCAACTTCACTTAGATAACATCCCAGCAGAGTTGAAACATGCTATGTTAAGTACTGGATATATGGATATCCTTAACTACTACAGAAGAATCAAAGAGCATTTATATGCTATCATTGAAACATATATAAAAATACAATAGTTGTATAAATTAAAAATGGGATTAATAAAATCCCATTTTTTTTATTTATAATTTTTTTCATTAAATCCTTTTAACTCTTTTAAAATTTCATCAGTTGTGGACAACTGCATAACTTTTTCTACTAACTCCTCACAATGTTTTTTATCTAATGAAAGGATATTCTTTTTAATTTTGGCCACAGATATAGCTGACATTGAAAAAGCATCTAGCCCCATTCCAAAAAGCAGTGCTGTAGCATTTTCATCCCCTGCAAATTCACCACACATTGAAATAGGTATTCCCCCAAAATGTGCTCCTTCAATAGAAGATTTAATAGCTTCTAATACTCCTGGATTATATGTATCGTAAAGGTGAGATATATTTTCATTCCCTCTATCCACAGCTAATGTATATTGAGTCAGATCATTAGTACCTATAGAGAAGAAATCTACTTCTTCTGCAAAATACTTTGCTCTAAATGCAACAGCAGGTGTTTCAACCATTATTCCTAGTTGAATCTCGTTGTCAAACTCTATCCCTTCCTCTCTTAACTCTTTTTTACACTGTTCTAAAAGCTCTTTTGATTTTCTTACCTCTTCTATAGAGATTACCATAGGTAACATAATTTTTATATACCCATGTACTGAAGCTCTTAAAAGTGCCCTAAATTGAGTTTTTAATATCTCCGGTCTATCTAAGCAAACTCTTAATGCTCTCCAACCTAAAAATGGATTTTCTTCCTGAGGAAGTTTCATGTAAGGAAGTGATTTATCTCCTCCAATATCCATAGTTCTAATAGTTACAGGCATACCTTGCATATCAATTGCTACAGTTTTATAAGCTTCATACTGTTCCTCTTCTGTTGGAAATTTATCCCCGTTCATGAATAAAAACTCTGTTCTGTAAAGCCCTATTCCACGAGCACCATTTCTTAATACCCCTTCAACATCTTTTGGTTCCCCTATATTTGCCCAAACTCCCACTTCAATTCCATCTTTTGAAATAGCAGTTTTATCTTTTAAAATTTTCAGCATCTCTTTCTCATTGAAATACTCTTTTCTTTTCTCTTCATAAACCTTTTTTTCCTCTTCTGTTGGGTGTAATACCACTACCCCGTTTATTGCATCTACAACTAGAGTTTCATGGTTATCTATTACAGAACATATATTCCCTGTACCTACAACAGCTGGTATTTCTAAAGATCTTGCCATTATAGATGAATGAGATGTTTTTCCCCCTATCTCTGTAACAAAAGCAATGACATTTTCCAAATCTAGTTGTGCAGTATCAGATGGAGTTAAATCTTTAGCCACAACTACTGAATTTTTGGGTAATATGGAAAGATTTAAAATCTCTATCCCTTTTATGTTATATATCCATCTTTTAGCTATATCTTTTAAATCTCCAGCTCTCTCTCTTAAATATTCATCTTCAATATTGGAAAGCATCTCATAATATACCTCAATTGCCTGGCTAAGTGCATTTTCAGCTGAAATCTGTTCACTCTCTATTAGGTCTACAGTCTCTTCAAATAACTCATCATCTTCTAAAAGAGTAATATGTCCATCAAAGATTTTTGCTTTCTCTTCCCCTAATTTTTTTTCAGTTTTTTCTTTTATTACTAAAAGCTGTTCTTTTGATTTATTTCTAGCATTCAACAATCTTTCTATTTCTAATTTTGTATCAGATATGTTCCCTAAAAATATATCTAACTCTTTTTCTATATATAAAAATGCTGTTCCTATTGAAATTCCTGGTGAAGCAGCTATCCCTTTTATCTCTCTCCTCATTGAATTACTCCTTTTTATTTTATATATAAAAAACGGGAAATGATATTTCATCTCCCTTAATTTTTTAGTCTTTTAAATTTTCTAGAAGATATGTTAATTTTTCAACAGCCTCATCTGCGTCTGTCCCTTCAGCATGAACTTTTATTTTACTCCCTTTTTTTATTCCAAGTGATAATATCTTTAAAAGAGAAGTTCCTTTTACTTTTTTCCCATCTTCATTTTCTAAATCAATTTGCGATTCAAATGTTTTTGCCAAGCTTACAAATTCATTTCCTGGTCTTGTGTGAAGTCCTGTTTCATTTTTTATTTCAGCAATTTTAAATGCCATTTTTTCCCTCCAAGCACTAGTTCTTACAAATTCTAGATAATACATCCTTACGTAATTTTACCTGTTTTTCCAACTTTTGTCAACTTACACATAATATAAGTGTATGTTTTAAATATTTTTCTTTGAAACAATTTTATATTTTTTTAGAAGTTCAAGAGGGAAGTACGATTCTTTTGCCTCTCTTAACCCTTCTACCCCTGCATCATCCTCTCTATTAACTATTTTTATTCCATCAGCATTCTCTCTTAAAAACATAGTATTTATCATCTGATAGCTTCCAATATATTTTTCATCAGCTTTTTCTATATACACACACATCTGATTTCCTATTTTTTCCCCTATAGTGTAAGCTACTACACAATTATCAACAAATAATACTCCGCCACATAGATTTAAATTAAAATAGTTATTCAAAACCTCTTTAATTCCTAAATTTTCTTTTATTATTTCCTTATTATTTTTTACTTTTTCATCACTTATCCAATTACTTTGAAACTCTTTTACTAATTCAATATTTGATAATTCTATTTTTTCGTATTTAAAATCATATTTTTTCATAAATTGATTAATTTTATTTCTTTTCTTTGTATATTTTCTACCTTTTAAAAAAGCCAATTCCTCTAAGAGATAACAGTAATCAAAACTATCATGCTGCTCTTCAAAAAAATAGATCTCTTCTAATTTAATTTTCCAATTTTCTGGAATTAAGTTAATAGAATACCCCTTTTTTAATATCTCATCTATAGCAGTTTTAACTTCATTTATATCAGAATCTAATGAAACTGGTAAAAAATATGTTATTTCACGCAAATATTCTCCCTTTATATAGATAACATTATTTTCTATTTTGTATTGAAGATTATCCCCTTTGCTCCAGATAAGAAGGTTTATAAAATTATAATCACATATAGAAAATATACCTTTTGTATAACTATCTATTATCCCTTTTGAAGAGATATCTATTTGTTTCCACATTATTTTTTAACTTCCTTTTTTTATTAAATTATTCTTCTGTCTCTAGATGTTTTCTATATTCATTATACATAAATCTTACATATTCATATTCAAATGGTGTTCCCATATTGTAATATTTAAATTTAACATTTTTTCTAGTATCAATTGCATTTAATACTGATATCCCATTATTACTCATATCTATACTTTCAGTTAAAGTATATGGGTGAATAGTTGGCAACAATACTGTCTCCATTCCAAGTGCTCCTGTATTTTTTAAGTTTGACGGTCCAAAAATAGGGAGTATTAAATATGGTCCATTAGGAACTCCATAATATGACAGTGTTGTACCAAAATCTTCATATGGAATAGACATATCCAATTTTCCTGCTACATCTATCACTCCAAATAGTCCCAATATAGAGTTAATTGAAAATCTCCCTAAACTTTTCATGAATTTTCTAACTTTTCCTTGTGCAGCTGAGTTTACGATGACATTCACATTTTTACTATTGGTATAAAAATTAGTAACCCCTCTTTCTAAGCAGTCTGGAGTTATAAATGTATACGTATTTACAACAGGCTGAAAAAAGTATGTATCAAAGTAATAGTTAAAATAGTAAATTCTTCTATTCATACTCTCCCAAGGGTCGTAAACTTTAAAATATTCAGTGCCTGTTTCCTTACTTTGGTAGTTTACCTCTTTATTTTCAGTTACATTATCATTACTAAAAGTTAATGCTGACATAATCAAAAACAGCAAAAATATTTTTTTAAAATTTAAAATTTTATTCAGCATATTCTAACCTACCCTCTTTCAAATATCTTAACATTGTCTCAATATTTTTATTATAATACATATTTCCGCAATGCCCTCCGTAAGAAAATAGTATCATTCTATCACCAAAAACTTTTTCTAAATACTTGATATCTTCATTATCCAAAATAAGCTCATCTTTATTAGTCACTACTGCTATTTTATTTGTAGTTGATAAATAATTTTCTATCTCTGAGATTTTAATTTTATTTAATAACTCCTCTTTTTGAACACCTTTTTCTCTGTAGTACGGGATCAGTAATTTCTCCATGTAAGACATGAAATTTGCAAAATTTATTTTTTCAAAATATTTAAACATTGAGTCAAATTTTTTTACATCCTCCGCAACATATATATATCTTTTATTTAATAAATCCGTTATATAATTTGTATCTACAGATATCATCCTAAATACAAACCCTATAATAGATTCCATTTTTTTCTTATCCACATTATTATCTTTAAAAAGCTGATAAATAGCCTCTTCACTTACAGCTCTCTGATCATTTTTAATCTCTTTTGCAACACGAGAAAGAATCTCATCTATTAATTTTGCTATATTTTTATTATCATTATCTATATTTTCATCTAAAAGACTATCCAATTTAGTAGCAGATTTTTTCAGATCTACTACTGGATTTATCATATACACTCTTTTAAAATTAAACTTTTTTTCTGTTTCATCTATATAAGATACAAAAGCTGACTGTGCAGCTCCTAAAGAGTATCCCATGAGATAAAAATCTGTCACTTCCACTTTATCTTTTACTTTTTCATATGATTTATTCATCACTCTATAAATATCTTTACTGTCTTCCATTAATACTCCAGGCATCTTAGATGTTGAAGCATTAATTATAAAATTCATTTGGATAGGAGAGGATATAGATATTACACTATATCCTGCATCATAAAATATTCTCTGAAAAAACTCCATTCTTTTTGAGTCATGAGCAGCTCCTGTACCTGCAATAATAAATATTAAAGGGGATTTTTTATTTTGGCTGATTAATGAAAATTTATACCCATCTTGATACCATAAACTTTCTGGAATTTTTACATTCTCATCTATATTTATGCTATACTCCTTTACATTTATCTTCCCAATATCTGTAACTCCACTTGTCATCATTGTTGAACTTCCTACAATTGTAGCCACATTAGGATCTTTGTATGGATATGAATACTCATTTATTTCTATACTTTTATTATTTTTTATATTTTGAGCAAAGCCCAAAAATACTAAATTAAAAAACATAAAAATAATTAATCCTAATTTTTTCATAAATAATCCCCCATAATCTTATATTAATATAATATATACCCTGCTTCTTTCATGCTATTTTTTAGCATCTCTCTATGCTCTGTATCAATACATTCTACAACAAACATTACCTCTTTACTATTGTTTGTTAAGCTCTCTTCATACATCCCTTGTCCAACTTCTTCATACATCCCTTGAGTAACACATGTAATATTACCTTTACACTCTTTAATGAAATCTAAAATCTTTTGTAATTCTCCTGTTTTATTAGGTATTCTTACTTTAAATTCATATCTTCTTCCTTCATTAAATAGACCTTTATTTATTACTCTGCTAACAAGTCCAATATCTATATTTCCACCTGAAACTACTGCACAAACATTTTTTCCTGCACAATCTACTTTCTTTGCAAGTATTGCTGCAGCTGCTGTTGCTCCTGCACCCTCTGCAATAACTTTATTTCTTTCAAGTAAGAAGAATATTGAGTTTACTATCTCATCTTCACTTACAGTTACTATCTCATCTACACACTCTTTAATAATTTCAAAAGTTAAATCTCCAGATCTTCTAACTGCGATTCCATCTGCTATTGTAGGAGTTGCTGTTATTTCTACTGGATGACCAGCTTTTAGAGCTTCTCTCATAGATGGTACATTGTCAGTTTGTACTCCGATTATTTTTACTGAAGGTTTTATAGATTTTATCGCTTTAGCTATTCCTGCAAGGATTCCTCCTCCACCAATTGGAACAAGCACTATATCAACATTTGGTAACTCATCTAATATTTCAAGACCGATAGTTCCTTGTCCTGAAATTACATATGGATCATTAAATGGGTGTAAAAATACTGCACCAGTCTCTTTTTGTAATTCACATGCTTTTGCATATGCATCATCATAAACTTGACCGCATAATACAACTTCTGCTCCATAACCTTTTGTAGCTATAACTTTTGCCATTGGCGCTGTTTCAGGCATAACTATTGTAGATTTTATCCCTTTTGATGTTGCACCTAGAGCTACCCCTTGAGCATGGTTTCCTGCTGAAGATGCGATAACCCCTTTTGCTTTCTCTTCATCTGTTAGGCTTGCAATTTTATTCATTGCTCCTCTAATTTTAAAAGAACCTGTTCTTTGTAAATTTTCTAACTTAAAGAAGATGTTTCCACCTAAATCCTTTGTTAAAAATGGACTCTCTATGATTGGGGTCTTTTTTATTACCCCCTCTAGAGTTTGTTGTGCTTCTTTGATTGTTTCTAATGTTACTTTGTTCATAAGCTCCTCCTTGTTTTTTTTATAATAATATAGTTATATTTTTAAGTTTTTAAAATAAGCTGATTTGATTTGTATCGCTAAGTGCCTCAATAGCGTTATACTCTTTAAATTTATCTATAATTGTCTGCGAAGCTTTTGTTCTTCTTTTTAAATCTTCGAAAGAGGTAAATTTCCCTTGAACCCTTTCAGCTAAAATATTATCCACAACAGCTTGTCCAAGTCCTGCAAATCCAACTAATGGTATTCTTATTTTCCCATTTTCTACAGTAAATTTAACCCCTTCAGATGCATATATATCAATAGGTAAAAACTCTATCCCTCTTGCCTTCATTTCTATGATTATTTCACATAGAGAAATCTCCCCTTTTTGCTTTACATCTAATTTTACCTCTTTAGATAACTCATCTAATCTATTTTTTACTTTACTTATATCATACATCAGTTCATAATTGAAAAAATCATATTTTCTAGAAAAATATGCTGCATAAAACTCTAAAGGGTAATGAACTTTAAAGTATGCTATTCTCATTGCCATCATAACGTATGCTACAGCATGACCCTTAGGGAACATGTATTTTATCCTTCTGCATGATTCTATATACCAATCTTTTACCTTATGCTCTTTCATAAGCTGGCTATATTTTTCCCAACCCTCTAAATTTTTTGAAGGTTGTCCCTTTCTTACAAACTCCATTATTTTAAAAGAAGTTCCTTTATCTATCCCTTGGTCTATTAAATAGTTCATAATATCATCTCTAACTGATATAACTTCTGAAAGTGTACATGTCCCACTTCTTACAAACTCCTGTGCATTATTAAGCCATACATCTGTACCATGAGAAAGACCTGATATCCTAACTAACTCTGCAAAAGTTGTAGGCATTGTATCAATAAGCATCTGTCTTACAAAAGAGGTTCCAAACTCTGGAACTCCATAAGTTCCAACTACTGATCCTATCTGTTCCGGAGTAACTCCTAAAGATTCAGTTGATGAGAATATCTTTAAAGTTTCTGGATCCCCTAAAGGGATATCGTATACATTTACACCTGTGTATTCTTGAAGTAATTTTATTGTTGTAGGATCATCATGCCCTAATATATCTAATTTTACAAGCTGTTCATCCATTACATGATAATCAAAATGTGTTGTTATGGAGTCATTATTGATATCGTTAGCTGGCTTTTGAACTGGACAAAATTCATGTATTGTGTGCCCTTGAGGTACTATAATCATACCTCCAGGGTGCTGACCAGTTGTTTTTTTAGCACCTTCACACATCTTTGCAAGTCTTATAATCTCAGCACTATTTATTTTTATTTCGTGCTCTTCATAATATTTCATTACGTAACCAGCGGCATTTTTCTCAGCCAGTGTTGATATTGTACCTGCTTTAAATACATTCTCTTTTCCAAACAACTCTTCACAGTATCTGTGGATCTCCCCTTGATACTCCCCTGAAAAGTTAAGATCTATATCTGGTACTTTATCTCCATCAAACCCCATAAAAACTTCAAATGGGATACTATATCCGTCTCTTTTTAATGGTGCTCCACATTTAGGGCAATTTTTAGGATCTAAGTCAACTCCAGCTCCCTCTCTCTCTATAAACTCTGAATATTTACACGATTCTACTTCACATAAATAATGGGGATAAAGAGCATTTACCTCTGTTATGTCCATCATAAATGCAACTATTGAAGAACCTACAGATCCCCTTGATCCTACTAAATAACCATTATCTAAAGATTTTTTTACAAGTTTTTGTGCTGAAAGATACAGTACTGAAAATCCATTTCCTATTATAGATTTAAGCTCTCTTTCTATCCTTTGCTCAACTATTTCAGGTAATGGGTTTCCATATAATCTGTAAGCTTTTTCATAAGTCATCTCTCTTACTATATTTTCTGCATTATCTATTTTTGGAGGATAAAACCCATCTGGAATAGGTTTTATCTTATCTATCCCTTCTGCTACTGAATTAGTATTAGTTATAACTACTTCGTATGCAGATTGTGGACCTAAATATTGGAATTCATTTAATAACTCTTCAGTTGTTCTAAAATAAAATCCATTATCTTTTTTATATTGATTCTCCCTAAAAACAGTTCCGCTTCCATATAAAAGTATGCTTCTGATTTTTGAGTCTTCTGGGTTCAAATAGTGGACATTCGAGCTGGCAGTTATGAGTTTTTGTTTCTTCTTAGCTAGATCATAGATGTATCTGTTCATAGTTTCAATATCATCATAATCTTTAATTCTTCCAGTTGCCTCTTCATCAAATACTTCATTATAAGCAGCTTTTGGAAGCAACTCTATATAATCATAAAAATCTATTTTAGTTTCTAAATTTTCAAAATTAAAAGCTAGATACTCCTCTATTACCTCTCCTGAATTTTTAAAGTGATAAGACATAGAGCTTCCTATTATCAGACCCTCTCTATTTTTTTCCAGCTGAGTTTTAGTTACTCTTGCCCTTTTCTCTCCAAAATTTATTAAATGGGCATCTGACACTATTTTATAAATATTTTTAAGACCAACTAAATCTTTTACTAATATCATTACATTTTTGGTTTCCTGTCTTTGAACATTTATTTTAAAAGCCCCATTTATTTCTGAAAGGAGTTTTATATTATTTTCTAAATATTTCTCTAAAAAAACAATAAACATATTGGCTGTTGCCTGAGAATCATCCACTGCTCTATGGTGAGATTCTAAAGCTACCCCTAAAAACTTAGTTACAGTCTTCAAACCATAATTTTTCAATGTTGGGTATAAATCTTTAGCCATTTGCAAAGTATCAATAACACTGTTCTCTATTTTTTTATTAAGGATCCTTTTTGCATCCCTTACTATGAAACTCATATCAAAAGCTGCGTTATGTGCTACTAAAGTTGCATCCCCTGCAAACTCTAAAAACTCTGGAAGTATCTCTTCTATAGTTTTAGCATTAGATACATCTAATTCTGATATACCAGTTAATTCTTGAATTTTTTTAGGGATTCTACCTTCTGGTTTAACAAATGTAGAGTATCTATCTACAATTCTAGTTCCTTTTAATTTTATAGCACCAATCTCTATAATTTCATTTCTATGTGCATTTAAACCTGTTGTTTCTAAGTCAAATACTACATAAGTTTCCTCTTCTATCTCTATATTTTTAGGATTTTTTATCATAGGTTTAGTATCATCAACCATGCACATTTCACAACCTAATATAACTTTTATCTCTTTCCCTTTCGCTGCTTTATATGCAAAGGGAAAAGCGTGCACTACTGAATAATCCGTTATAGCTACAGCTTTATGTCCATAAGATATTGCTCTGTCGATTATCTCCTGCACATCATTTACTCCAACCATCTCACTCATTTTTGTATGAGTATGGAGTTCTACCATTTTTTCAGCACTGGAATCTATTTTCAATTTATCTGATTTTTCCAATTTTTCTATAGCATTAAACATAAGAATCTCTTCATTATTTGCAAATCTATCTATCTGTTTCTTTCCTGCAACCTTTATATAATCCCCCTCTTTTACATCAAAGCTTTTCCCTTTATCTATAAAAGATTTTAAAGTTGCTGAATTTTTATTATCAGTTATTCTCAGTGTAATCAGAATCTTCTCGTTTCTGATATCTCTTATCTCTATGGCAAAAATCTGCCCCTCTATTACACAAGTTTCATTTTCCATTAGCTCTTCAAACTCTGATATAGTGATAACTGTGCCTTTTAGCCCTTTGTTTTTATTATAAAAGGTCTGAATATTCCCTTTATCTTTAGTCTGGGAATCATTTTTCTTATCCTGAGTGTTTCCCTCTTTATTTTTAATATTTTCTTTTATATCGCTTTCGTTCTTTTTATGAAGTTTTATAAAAAGTTCATCTTTTTGAGCTGCAATGCTTTCTATTGTTTTAGAAAAATCTCCTACAGTAAACTCTATATTAAATCCACTAATCCCTGTGTCATTTAGCATTTTTTTCAATGCTCTATCTATATGAGACTCTTTTAAAACATCAGCAGACAACTTATTGTTAAGCTCTATTTTAATTATATTATCCTCTACAATAACTCTGTAGATATATAAAAATGATCTTGAGATTGCATTTTTTTCTTTTACTTTTCTTATTGCTCTCTCCACTATCACTTTTAAATCATCTTTTGTAATCTCTTCAGCTGAAAGTTCCACATTAACAGCTAATTTTATTTTTTCACCAAAACTCTCTTTTATGCTATTTTCTAAAATATCTAATTCAGTAAGTTCTGCAACAGAAGAAATAAGGCACTTAAGATTCAGTCTTTTGTGCCTTTCATTATAGATAATCTCTCTTATTTTTAAATTAGATATTCCTAATTTTTGTAACCTTACTTCTTCTGGTGCTATTCTTACTTCTCTACCCATTTTTTAATTTTCTCCAACAAGCCTGTCTAAAATTATAGAAACCGCTGATCTTACTGACAAGTGGTTATATTTCGAATTTCCTCTAATTGGCTCTAATATATAATCTGACATACTCATAACTTCATCTATTAATCCCCATCCTGTACCAAATAACAGTAAATATGGTTGGTCATCCTCAAATATCTTTTCACTTAACTCTTTATATGAGATTGAATTAGGGAATATTTTTGCAGAAGTTGTTATTATTTTTGGTTTCTTCCCTTCTAATTTTTCTATCTCTGCTATTGATTTTTCAATGCTTTCATATACTTCTGTTGAAGAGAAAGCTTCCTCTCTGTCTTTATTAAACTTTCCTCCAGCTCCATCTTGCCAATAACCGATAATTCTTTCTGTTAATTGCTTTTGAGCCTCCACTGGGACAATAATGTGGTATTGCTTAACACCATATGTTTTTGATGTTCTTGAGATATCATGAATATCAAAATTTGTAACAGATGTACATACTACATCATTATTTTTGTTATATACTGGATAATGCACCAATGCTAAGTAAATACTTTGTCTCATCTATTTTCACTTCCCTATATTTATGGATCTTTTTTCTTATTTTTAAATTTTTTCCAACTTTTTATATAACTCTATATCTTTTATATAAAACTCTTTTGCATAATTTATATACTCTTTATTCTCTTCAGAGAGCTTTCTTATGACTCTAGCTGGGTTTCCACCAACTAAATCCCCTTCTTCTGCCTCTAATTTTTTTGTTATTAAAGAACCTGCTGCAACAATACAATTATTTGGTATTTTACTCCCGTTTAAAATTATACTTCCCATTCCTATAATTACATTATCACCTATAGTACAACCATGAATTATGCAATTATGACCTACTGTTACATTTTTCCCTATGGTTACTGGAGCTGTTATATCTCCATGTACAGTAGAGTTATCCTGTATATTACTGTTGTCTCCAACCTTTATTTTACTAGCATCTGCTCTTAAAATAGCTGAATACCAAATACTCACATTGTTACCAGTCTCTACATCTCCAATAATAGTAGAGCTATCTGCTAAAAAATTGTTTTCACCTATTTTAGGAGTTAACTCTCCTAATTTATAAATTGCCATTTTTTAGCTCCTCCTCTATCTCTTTCATCAATTTTTTTTCTAATTTTGTAAACTCTCTGTTTCCCAATAAGTCAGGTCTTCTAAGTCTAGTTCTTTTTAAACTCTCTTTAAGTCTCCACTCATCTATTTTTTTATGATGTCCTGAATATAGAACTTCTGGGACAGATAATCCTTCAAACTCTCTTGGCTGTGTATAGTGGGGGTGATCTAATAAACCATTAAAAAAAGAATCATTTTCATAGGAGTCTTTTTTTATTACATTAGGTACCATCCTTGCTACTGAATCTGCAATAATCATTGCTGGGAGCTCCCCACCTGTTAATACAAAATCCCCTATAGATATCTCCATATCTACATAGTTCTCTATAACTCTTTCGTCTACACCTTCATAATGACCACAAATTATAGTGATCTCTTCTAATTTAGACAGTTCTATAGCTATACTTTGGTTGTATACAACACCTTGAGGTGATGGATAAATGACTCTCCCTTTATGCTCTTTTAAAGCTCTAACAATGGGTTCACCTTTCATTACCATCCCTGCTCCACCACCAAATGGGATATCATCTGCTTGCTTATGTTTATCTAAACAATAATCTCTGATATTTATAATATTTATTTCTAAAAGCCCTTTGTTTAAAGCCTTTCCTATTATACTTTCAGTTTTAAAATTAGAAAAAAATTCTGGAAACAGTGTTAAAATATTAATTTTCATATTTAATGGCCCTTTCCTTATTTTATTTCAAGCATTCCCTCTATCAGCTCAACATAGATCTCTTTTTTCTCAAAATCTATTTTTTTTACAAACTCATCTATATTAGGAATCATAGCTTCATATTTTTCTGATTCAACTTCTAATATTTCATGAGCAGCTGTATCAAATATATTTTCCACTTTACCTATTAAAACTCCATTTTGGTCAATTACACTCATCTCTAATAGATCATTTAAAAGGTATTCATCTTCCTCTACTCCTAATAAATCTCTTCTAACTTTCACAAAAGCTTTTATTAATTTCCCAGCATCAGTTTTATTAGTTATCTCTTCAAACTCTATTATCCATTTATCTCCAAGCAAAGGTGAAACTTCTTTTACTGTAAGTATTTTTCTATCCTCTTCACTAAGTTCTACAATAACTTTACTTCCCTCTATATTAAAAATTTGCTCTCCAACATTTGAATAAAGTTTTACTGCACCTTTTAAGTGGTGAGTTCCACCTATCTTTCCTATTACTAAAAGCTCTTCCATCTATCCTCCAACTATTAATCTATAAACTCCACGTTTACATTCATCTTATCTTTTACTCCAGAAGCTTGCATAACCCCTCTAATAGCGTTAGCTGTAAGCCCATTTTTACCTATTAGTTTACCCATCTCTCCACTTGCTACACTAACTTTAAATATTACTGTATCATCTATCACATCATAAGATATTCTAATCTCATCTTTTTTTTCTACTAATTCACATATTATAAAACTTAATAATTTTTCTAATTTTTCCATTATTACAGCCCTCCTGACCAAGGTTTTTCTTCTATTATCTCTGCTTTAACCCAATTTTCATTTAAGTCTTCCAATATCTCTTTTAAAAAATTTTTATAATCATAAGTAGTTATTATGTTAATAATCCCCTTCTCAGCGTTTATGGTTCTTACTACTCCAATCCCTTCATAGGCTTCTATAATTTTATTTATAAAATCTATATCCTCTTTTCTACTTTGAATTAAAAATTCATAACTTCCTAACATTTGGCATTTCCCCTATTTTTTCTTATTCTCTAAATATTTAGCTAACTCTATATATTTTTCAATAGTTATATTTTCTGCTCTTTCATTGTCTGAAATTCCTATCTCTTTAACAATTTCACGTACTTCATCTTTTGAATACCCTAAAGTAGAAAGATTATTTAAAATATTTTTCCTTTTATTGGAAAAAGCAGCTTTAACATATTTGAAAAAGATATTTTCATCTATCATATCTTCATATTTTCCATTATATAATTTTATAGACATGAATGCTGAATCTACTTTAGGAATTGGCGTAAAAAACTCCTTAGGTATTGTAAAAAGATACTCTGCTTCTCCAAAATATTCAACAGCCAAAGTTAACACACTTCTCTCTTTTCCTGTTTTTGAGCATATTCTTTCAGCCACTTCTTTTTGTACCATTATATATATCTCACTGATTTTATCTCTATGCTCTATAATTTTATTTATTATGGGAGATGTTATATAATACGG
>JAGNZR010000013.1:23761-31792 GCA_017984315.1 Fusobacteriaceae bacterium
TTCTCTCTTTTCCTGTTTTTGAGCATATTCTTTCAGCCACTTCTTTTTGTACCATTATATATATCTCACTGATTTTATCTCTATGCTCTATAATTTTATTTATTATGGGAGATGTTATATAATACGGAATGTTAGCTACAACTTTTACGTTTTGCTCATCTTTTAAAATCTCTTTTAAATCAGCTTCTAATACATCCCCCATTTTCAAATTAAATTTTGAGTTATCTTTAAATTTTTTGTTTAATATTTTTTCTAAATCTCTATCTATCTCAAAACAGAATAGTTTTTTAGAACTATCTAAAAGCAACTCTGTAAGAGCTCCCTCACCTGGACCGATCTCTATAACTGTATCTTCTAAAGTAACATTAGAAACTTCCATTATTTTTTCTAATACTTCATTTTGATGTGTTAAGAAATTTTGTCCAAACTTCTTTTTATGTTTAAAATCTGACATTTGAGCTCCTTGCTTTATTTAAGTGGTCCCATAACTGCAACATATGGAATATTTCTATACTCTTGCTTAAAATCTAATCCGTACCCTAAAACAAACTCATCTGGAATAGTAAACCCTATGTAATCTGGTGCAATTGCTGTCTCTCTTCTTGATGGTTTATCTAAAAGAGTACAAACTTTAAAAGATTTTGGCTCTCTATTTAATAAAATTTGCTTAACTTTTTCTAAAGTTCTTCCTGTATCTACTATATCTTCAATTATAAGTACATGTTTATCCATTATAGATTCATCTAACTCTTTCATAATTTTAACTTCTCTTGAAGATTCAAACTCATCACCATAGCTAGAAACTGACATAAAATCCATTTTTAAAGGTAATTTTATCTCTCTACATAAATCTGCCATAAACAATATTGACCCTTTTAATAAGCACACTAATATTAAATCCTCTTTTTCATTTTTATAATCTTCTGTTATTTGAGCTCCTAACTCTACGATTCTAGCTTTTAACTGCTCTTCAGTCATTAATTTTCTGCTGATCCCTTCTTCCCAGTGTTTCTTCATTAATTTAATCTCCTTTTTATTTTTGTTAATCTAATTTTACAATTCCAATATAAGGAAGTGCTCTATAATTTTGTGCAAAATCTAACCCATATCCCACAACAAATTTATCTGGGATTTCAAATCCAACATATTCAACATCCACTTCAACTTCACGTCTTGATGGTTTATCTAAAAGTGTGCAAATCTTTAATGATTTTACTCCTCTCTCTTGCAATAACTCTTTTATTTTCTTTAAAGTTCTTCCTGTATCTATTATATCTTCAATTACAAGTACATTTTTATTTAGAATATTTTCATCTAACTCTTTTGTAATTTTTATCTCTCTAGATGATGTTGTGCTGTCTCCATAACTAGAAACACCCATAAAATCCATTTTTAAAGGTAGATTTATCTCTCTGCATAAATCTGATGTAAAAATAACAGAACCTCTAAGTAGGCAAATAACTATTAATTCCTCTTTTTCATTTTTGTAATCCGCTGTTATTTGAGCCCCTAACTCTTTTACCCTAGCCTTTAACTCCTCTTCAGTTAATAGCTTCTTTTCTATTAATTTCATCAAATCTTTTTCCACTTTGTCCTCCTAAAATAATAATATTTTACTCAGCTAATTTTAACATTTTAATCATTTTTTATCAAGCTTATAAAATACAAATTGCCCTCTATTGTATTTTATAAAACCATATGTTATCATAATGTTTAGTAGTTTATATTTTTTAAGGAGGAAAAATGAAAAAAACGTTACTTGTAATAGTTTTGCTTTTCTCTATCTCTTTATCTGTTTTTTTTCTAGGACACATTGTATTAAAGGAATATTTTAATCAAACATATTATTATACACCAAATTTAATTAATACTAATATTGAAGAGGCAAATAATTTAATTGAAAACTCTCCTCTAAAAATTCTAGAAGCTTCTCAAGAATTTTCACAAGCTAAAGCTGGAGATATTTTTATGCAGGAGCCTCGTCCAGGATCAGTAGTTAAAAAAGGTAGAATTATAAGAGTCTGGGTAAGTAAAGGGACTCAAGATAAAGTTGTTCCTGATGTTTCAGGTTTAAGCTATTTAGATGCTAAATCTATTATTGAATCTAATGGGTTTCCTATAGGTCAAACTTCTACAGTATCTCTTAACCTTCCTGTAGGTACAGTTATCGCAACAGATCCTGCAGCAAATTCAACAGCATCAAAAGAGCAACCTGTAAATTTTTTAGTCAATAAAGAAGCCAGTGTGTCATCCACTAGAATGCCTGATCTAATCGGATTATCTCTTGATGACTCAAAATCGATTTTAAAAGATAACTCTTTGATTTTAGGAGAGGTCACTTACGAAAAATACGATGGGATCGATCCTGGTATTGTTGTGGAGAGCAGCATTGAAGCTAATACTTCTCTATCACCAGGTTCATCAATTAATCTAAAAATAAGCAAATAAAAAAAATTCCCCAACTAATCTATATTAGCTGGGGAATTTTTTTATTTCATATAATGCTTTTTTATAAACTCAATTATTCTTTCACTGGCTTCTAACAAAATATCGATACTTTCAATCAGTGAGATTCTAATATATCCATCCATAGAGAAAGCTACTCCTGGAACTATAGCAACTCTCTCCTCTTCCAGAAGTTCTAAAGCAAATTTATAACTGTCTTTAACCCCTACATCTAGTAAAGGGATAAAAATATAAAAGGCTCCTTGAGGTTTTATAGGGTTTATCCCTGCTAACTTAAACCTATTATATACTTTTTCAGCTCTTTCTTTATAAATCTCCACTTTTTCTTTTAAATCTTGACACTTAGTAAGAGCCACTACTCCTGCCATTTGAGATATTATTGAAGTTGAGGTAACACTGTATTGGTGCACTTTTAAAAGCTGTTTTCTCAGCTCTTTACTAGCTACTATATAACCAACTCTCCACCCTGTCATAGAGTGAGATTTTGAAAACCCATTTAAAACAATGACGTTCTCTCTGTATCCATCCATTAAAAAACTATTATATTCAGATTCAAAAAGAATCTCACTGTATACTTCATCACTTATTATATAAATATCATTCTCTTTAGCAAATTTTAAAATTTCATCTCTATTTTTTTTAGAAATAATGACTCCAGAGGGATTCGAAGGGTAATTTACAATTATTGCCCTAGTTTTAGATGTCACATAACTCTTTAAACTATCTACAGTAAGTTCATAGTTATCTTTAGAAGTATCTACTTTAATTACCTTAGCTCCTGCTAAAGTTATTAAAGGCTCATATCCAGGATAAGCTGGAAGTGGGATTATGACTTCATCCCCTTCTTGAATAATTGTTCTTACTGTTGTTGCAATCCCTTCTGTTGTTCCAACTGTTATTATTATTTCATCTGGAGTACACTCCACATTATATTTAGATTTATAGCTTTTAGCAATCTCCTCTCTTAGAGATAAAACGCCCCCTAACTGAGAATAGCAAATTCTATCTTCATCCATATATTTTTTAGTCTCTTCTACTATAATTTTGGGTTGTTCTATGTCAGGTTCACCAATAGTAAGGTTGATCAGTTTTTTCCCATCTGTCATATTTTTATATTTTGAACTGGCTTCAGATATTTTTCTTATAACAGATACCTCTATATTATTCAATCTTGGGTTTATTTCTAACATAATTCACCACCTATATAATTTTTTAATTTTATAATACTCTAAGAGCCTCTACTAACTCAGTTTTTGAAGCTGTTTTTGCATCTTTTAATTTTATTACTCTTGCAGGGTTTCCAGCGACAACTGTCCCTGCTGGCACATCTTCAAGAACTATAGCTCCTGCTGCTACAACAGAGCCTTTTCCAACTCTTACACCTTCTAGCACAACAGCATTTGCTCCTATTACAACATCATCTTCTATTATAACTGGAGTTGCACTTGGGGGCTCTACTACTCCTGCTAAAACTGTTCCTGCACCTATATGGCAATTGCTTCCAACCATAACTCTTCCACCTAAAACAACACCCATATCGATCATTGTTCCACTTCCAACTTTTACCCCTATATTAAGTATTGCACCCATCATTATTACTGCATTATCCCCAATTTCAACCATATCTCTTATGATTGCCCCTGGCTCTATTCTTGCATTGATATTTCTTTTATCCAATGTTGGAATAGCTGAATTTCTTCTGTCATTTTCAATATAAATATCAGTTATCTTATCTTTATTAGCCTCTAAAAATGGTTCAATTATTGAGTTTTCACCTATTAAAACATATGAATTGCAAGAACCAAATACTTTAACTCCAGCTAATTTCTTTATATCTACCTCACCATTTATATATACTTTTACAGGGGTAACTTTTTTTGAATCCCTTATATATTTTATTATCTCTTCACCATGATTAATCATATTAAATACCACCCTTCAAATTATTATTTAACCAAACAATACATCTTTCATCTCATATACTCCTGGTTCTTTAGAAGCTAACCACATAGCTCCTCTTAAAGCCCCAATAGCAAATATTTTTTTTGAGTGAGCTTCATGTTTTATCTCTACAACTTCATCTTCACCTGCAAAAATCACAGAGTGCTCTCCTACTATTGTCCCCCCTCTTAAAGAGTGGATTCCAATCTCATTTTTATCTCTCATCTCTATTCCTGATCTGCCATATTTATAGTTTCTTTCATTGTTTAAAGCACTATTTATTTTTTCTAATAGAGTCTTTGCTGTTCCACTAGGAGAATCTATTTTTTTATTATGATGCTTCTCTATCAACTCTATATCCCATTCAGATAAAACAGGGACTATTCTCTCCATAATTTCATTTAAAAGGTTTATACCTAAAGAGGTATTTGTAGCCATGATAAGAGGGAAATCCGTAGCACTCTCTGCGGCATATTTCTTTTGTTCCTCTGTGTGACCAGTTGTTGCTACGAAAAGTGCAACTTTATTTTTTTTGCAGTATTTAATTAAAGGCTCTAATTTTGTAAAATGTGAAAAATCTATTATTACATCTGGTAGCTCCTTCAATTCATCTAAAGATCTTAAATAGTAATCAGCTAAATCGTGCCCATCATCAATAATTCCTATAAGCTTAAGTTCTGATCTCTCATTTATTTTTTCTACTACTATTTTCCCCATAGCACCATAACCATGTACCGCAATTTTCATCTTTTCTATCTCCTAAATTAAATTTATCTTTTTCATCTCTTCTTTTAAAGCCTCTAAGGCCTCTTTACTCATTTCATAAAGTGGAGCTCTATACCCCCCAACATTACACCCCACTAAATTAAGGGCTGCTTTCACTGGAATTGGGTTTGTTTCTATAAATAAAGAGTGTACAAATCCATTTAGTTTAAGTTGCATCTCTTTAGATTTTTCAATATTTTTGTTGATATAATCATATACTATATCATGAGTCTCTTTAGGCATAACATTAGCAAGTACTGAAATTACTCCTTTTCCACCTACCGCCATTATAGGTAATATTATATCATCATTTCCTGAATATAGATCAAATCTATCTCCATATAATCTCATGATATTCATTGCATAAGTCAAATCACCGCAAGCATCTTTTACACCTACTATATTTTTTATATCTTTTAATTCTCCATACACATCTAAAGGGATATTCATCCCTGTTCTTCCTGGAACATTATATAGAATAATAGGTATTTTTACTGAATTTGCAATAGCTTTAAAATGCTCAATTAAACCTCTTTTATTAGTTCTATTATAATATGGAGTAATTACTAAAAGTCCATCTGCTCCTAAATTTTCAGCCTGTTGGCTTAACTCTATAGCATGTTTTGTATCATTAGACCCTGTTCCAGCTATTACTGGTACTCTTTTATTAACTATTTTTACTGTCTGGCTAATAATCTCTTTCTGCTCTAAATCACTTAGTGTAGACCCTTCCCCTGTAGTTCCTGTAACTACTATGGCATCTGTGCTGTTTTTAATTTGGAACTCTATTAACTCTTTTAATTTTTCATAATTAACTGTCTTATCCTCATTAAATGGTGTTACCAGTGCTACTCCAGATCCAACAAATATACTCATTTCTCCTCCATTTCATCATTGATTTTATTTTTTGCTTATTAAGTATTCTACTATTTGAACAGCATTTGTAGCTGCCCCTTTTCTTATATTATCTGCAACTACCCAAAGATTAAGCCCATTTTTTAAACTGTAATCATGTCTTATTCTTCCTACATAAACTTCATCTTTATCATTTGCTATAATTGCCATTGGATATTCATTTTTAGAAACATCATCAAGAAGAACAACCCCTTTTGAATTTCTAAATACTGATTTTAACTCTTCTAAATTTGGTTCTTTCTCTAACTCTACATTTATAGATACAGAGTGGCTGTTTAAAACTGGCACTCTTACACATGTAGCAGTTATTGGAAGATTAGGTTTGTTTAAAATTTTTCTAGTCTCATTTATCATCTTCTCTTCCTCTTTAGTATACCCTGTTTCTAAGAAACTATCTATATGAGGTAGGCAATTATTAGCTATAGGGTGTGGATAATTTTTAGGTTCCTCACCTTGCAACCCTCTTTTTAAATCTTCAACTCCTTTAACTCCACTTCCTGAAACAGCTTGATATGTAGAATACACAACTCTTTTTATACCATAAAGGTCATCTATTATTTTTAAAGGCACTACTGATTGAATTGTTGAGCAATTAGGGTTTGCTATAATCCCTTTATTTTTAAGAGCATCCTCTGGATTTACTTCAGGTACAACTAGGGGAACATCCTTATCCATTCTCCATGCACTACTGTTATCAACTACAATTACACCTTTTTTAGCAGCTATTGGTCCATACTTCTTACTTACTTCTCCCCCTGCTGAAAATAATGCAATATCTATCCCGCTATCAAAAGAGTTTTCTGTTAACTCTTGCACTTCAATCTCTTTATTCAAAAATTTAATCTTTTGTCCTGCTGAATTTTTTGATGAAAAAAGATAAAGATTCCCTATTGGTAAATCTCTTTCTTCTAAAACTTTTATAAAAGTTCTCCCTACCATTCCAGTAGCTCCAACTATAGCAATATTATATTTTTTCATAGTATACTCCTTTAGAAATTAATTCACTTGGTCCAGTCATATAAACACTCTCATTTAATTCAATAAACAACTCTCCTATAGGAAGATGAACTTTTACTTTTTTATCTAGTTTATTCAGTTTCATATTTCCTATAACCACTGCTGAACAGGCACCTGTTCCACAAGCTAGGGTCAATCCTGCACCTCTTTCCCAAGTTTTCATCTCTATATTCTCTCTATCTCTTATTTTTACAAAATTAACATTAGTTTTTTTAGGAAATATTGAATTATTCTCTATCCTCTTTCCATCCTCTTTGATCTCTTCATCATTCAATTCATCTACAAAAATAACTGTATGTGTTGTTCCCATAAAAACTGATGATAGAGTATACTCTTTACTGTCTAATTTTAACTTATAATTTATACCTTCATCTATATCCATATTTTTACAATCGCTATCTGTTTTTAGCAATTGTAAAAAATTTTCTTTATCCATAGGGATACTCTCTAATTGAAACAATGGATACCCCATATTTACTTTGGCTTTAAATCCATCCTCTATAGATATCTCAACAGTTAAAACCCCTGCTAAAGTTTTTATTTTATATATATTTCCCTCTAATATTTTATTCTCATATATAAAATGAGAAAAACATCTTATTCCATTACCACACATTGGAACCCTTGACCCATCTTGATTATAAAACATCATCTCCACCATATCAGGAGACAACAGTTTTAAAACTATCATCCCATCGGCACCTATACCTGTATTTCTATGGCATACTCCTTGTGCTAACTTGGAATATTCTCTATCTAAGTCCCATCCAGATTGGATATGTTTAAATTTTTTCAGAAGGTCCACCTCTTTAAAAATTATAAAATCATTTCCTAATCCGTGATACTTCTCAAAACTTAACATTTCCAACCCTCCTTTGAATATTATTTAAATATATTTTTACTATTATAGACTTTTATTAAAAAAAG
>JAGNZR010000013.1:31892-34365 GCA_017984315.1 Fusobacteriaceae bacterium
TCCACCTCTTTAAAAATTATAAAATCATTTCCTAATCCGTGATACTTCTCAAAACTTAACATTTCCAACCCTCCTTTGAATATTATTTAAATATATTTTTACTATTATAGACTTTTATTAAAAAAAGGTCTACTTTATTTTTTTTATAAAGCAAATTTTTTAGCCAGCTGTTCAACTAATTTTTCTACATTCTCTTTTTCTATTATAATAGAGATTGATATTTCTGATGTTGTGCACTGATGAAATGATATATTTGTTTCTGCAAGAGCTTCAAACACTTTTGCTGCAACTCCAAAATTACTTATCATCCCTATCCCTACTAAAGAGATTTTTGAAACACCAACTCTTTTTTCAACCTCTATTTGAGGGAAAAACTCTCTTACCTCTTCAATAGCTTTATTCAAAAAGTTATCATCTGTTGCTGGACAAGTAAAAGCCATACTTCCAAATTCATCTTTTACGTCATTTTGTGAAATCATATCAATATTTACACCGTTTTTTGCCATAGCATTGAAAAGTATAGATACATTTTTAGGGTATGTTGAAAACTTTTCAAGATTTACCATTATTACATTATTATTAATTGAGATCCCTGTTACAGCTTTTTGCTCTATAATCTCACTTGCATCACAAATATAGCTTCCTGTTTCAGTCCCTAAACTCTCCCCTACATATATTTTTACTCCATATTTTTTTCCAATTTCAACAGCTCTTGTTTCCATTACTCCAGCCCCTAAATTTGCCATTTGCATCATCTCCTCATAAGATATTTTAGATATTTTTTTTGCATCTTTATAAACTCTTGGGTCAACTGAATATATCCCATCTACATCTGTATATATTTCACACTCACAACCTAGTGCTGCTGCTAAAGCAACTGCACTTGTATCTGATCCACCACGACCTAAAGTAGTTATATCCCCTTTCTCATTTATACCTTGAAAACCAGCTACTATAACTATTTTCCCATTTTTTAACTCTTTCTCTATCTTCTGAATATTTATACTCTCTATTTTATTTTTAGTATGTATCCCTGCAGTTTTTATTCCCGCTTGTGCCCCAGTTAAAGAGATTGCTTTTCCTCCTAACCCGTTTATTGCCATACTCAATAAAGCTATTGATTGTTGCTCTCCTGTAGATAGCAAAGTGTCTAACTCTCTTATATTTGGGTTTTCAACTACTTCTTTAGCTAATGCTATCAATGCATTTGTAGTTTTTCCCATTGCAGAAACTACTACTACTATCTCTTCATTATTTCTAGACCTTTCTATTAAGTGTTTAGCAATATTTTTTATTTTTTCTGGAGTTGCAACAGAACTACCACCGTACTTTTTTACTACTCTCATAGACATCCACCCTTTCTTTTTATTTTATTATAAAACATTTTTTTATTATAATAACATTATTTTTTTCAAATTTGAACTTTTTTTAAACAGTTTTTATTTTGTATTTTACATTTCAATTGTTTTGTTTTATTATATTAATAGAAGAAATAATTTTAGAGGTGAGATATGGATTTTTCCCAAGAAATATTAGATAGTTTAAAAATCAACAGAAAAGAGTTACATAAAATACCTGAAGTAGGATTTAAAGAGCTCAAAACGCAGCAATATATTATAAAAATATTGTCATCTTTAGGTTTTTCCCCTAAATCCATCTGTGACACTGGTGTTTCACTTTTCATAGATAATAAAAAAGAGAGTACTATAGCTTTTAGAGCTGATATTGATGCTCTTCCAATTTTAGAGGAAAATGATATTGAATTTAAATCTACACATGAAGGATATATGCATGCATGTGGTCATGATGGTCACTCTGCAATCCTTTTAGGGTTTGCACACTACTTGTCTCAAACTGATTTATCTCATCTGAACTATAATATCTTACTGATTTTTCAGCCAGCAGAGGAGACTCCCGGAGGAGCTAAAGATATTGCAGCCTCTGGAATTTTAGAGCAGTGCAAAGTAAAATCAATTTTTGGACTTCACATCTCTCCAAAACTTGAAGAGGGGTATATAGGAAGTAGAGCTGGAGGTTTTATGGCAAAAGCTTCTGAAATAAATGTAGATATTTTTGGAAAAAGCGGTCACTGTGGACAGCCTCAGTCATCTATTGATTCAATACAAGCTGCTATTAAATTTCTAGAACAGATAAACTGTGTTGTTGCTAAAAATCTTTCCCCTTTTGATCCCTCTTTAATCTCTTTCAATAAAATTCAAGGGGGAACTATCAGAAATATAGTTGCTGAACATACTAGAATAGAAGGAACTATCCGTTCTTTTTCTAAGGAAAGTTTTGAGTTTATCAAAAATAAAATTTTTAGCATAAAAACTGGATTAGAGATAGGGTTTGATGTAAAAATAGATGTGGATATTAACTCTGGTTACCCTCCTGTTGTTAATGACAATGAACTATACAAAATTTTACAAAACTCTGTAAACAGCTCATCTAATTTAAAGTTTATAGAGCTAGA
>JAGNZR010000013.1:34465-35839 GCA_017984315.1 Fusobacteriaceae bacterium
CCTATAGCACCAGCCATAGCAGAATACCCTATTAAACTTATGATTATAATAGTTACTCCATTTATAAGCTGAGGTACAGATTCAGGGATTAAAACTTTTGTAATTATCTCCCAATTCGATGCTCCTAAACTCAAACTAGCATGAATCAACCCTTTATCTACCTCTTTTAATGCTCCTTCAATTACTCTTGCAACAAAAGGGGTAGCAGCTATTGAAAGTGGTACAATTGCTGCAGTACTCCCTATCGTAGTCCCTACTAAAATCCTAGAAACAGGGAAGATTAAAATCATGAGTATAATGAATGGAAAAGATCTTAAACAGTTGATTAAAACTCCTAAAGCACTGTTAATTTTATTGTTTTCCCAAAGATTATTCTTAGAAGTGATTACAAGAAGTATAGCTAAAGGCACACCGAAAATTAAAGAAAACAGTGTTGAAAAAAATACCATATATATTGTTTCACCAAGTGCCGGCAATAATAAATTAATGCTTCCCATCATAAATCACCTCTATTTTCAAATCATTCTCTTCTAAAGCTTTTATAACAAGAATCTGCTGCTCCTCCTCTCCAAATAACTCTAAAATAATGTGTCCCACTTTAACTGTTGTTAACTCATTTATAGAAGCACTTATAAGGCTGTAATCTACATCAAACTTTCTAAATGTTCTTGAAATAACAGGTGTATCAGTCTGAGTACCAACAAAATTTATTTTAATAATTTTATTTCCCAGGACTTTTTGTATCTCTACTTCCTCTTCCTCCTCTACAGGGAGATAAGAGATCAGCTCTTTTGTAATCTCCTCTTTAGGATTGGAAAACAGCTCATGTACATCTCCCTCTTCAATAATTTTTCCATTGGACATAACAGCAACTTTATTGCATACAGCTCTTATTACTTCCATCTGATGGGTTATTAAAACAACTGTTATATCTAATTTTTTTTGAATCTCTTTCAAAAGGTTTAAAATAGATTTAGTTGTTTTAGGATCAAGTGCCGATGTTGCTTCATCAGATAATAAAATTTTAGGATGATTTGAAAGGGCTCTTGCAATTGCAACTCTTTGTTTTTGACCCCCACTCAGTTGTGAAGGGTAATTTTCTGCTTTATCTACTAGATCTACTAATTCTAAAAGTTCATCAACTCTTTTATTAATATCCCCCTTTTCCCAACCTGCAACTTCAAGGGCAAATGCGATATTCCCTCTTACAGTTCTTGAAGAAAGAAGATTAAAATGCTGAAATATCATTCCGATTTTTTTTCTTTTTTCAAGAAGTTGTGTATTTGAGATTTTAGTTATATCAATCCCTTCTATAATAATCTCTCCACTTGTGGGCTCCTCTAATCTATTTATCATTTTTATCAAAGAGGATTT
>JAGNZR010000033.1 GCA_017984315.1 Fusobacteriaceae bacterium
TTTTCAATTGAAAGAAAATTAAATTGTAAACGTGGATTAAGTATTTTAGCTGCTATATTAATAGCTGTTTTATTTATGGCAGGAGTAGTTGTAGGAATAGTTCCAGGAGTAACAGAAAGCATAAAAGAGATAACTGTAAGAATGCCTGAATTTCAAGAAAAACTACAAGGTTCAATAACAAAGTTTTTTGAATTTTTAAGTTCTAAAGGGATTGTAGCTGTAACACAGGAATCAGTAAAAAATGATTTAGAAACTCTTTTTTCTCAAAATAAAGATATTGTAACAAATCTTTTAAAAGCTTTAAGTCTTAATTTTATGAGTATGATAGTAATATTTGGACAGATGTTTATAGGTTTAATAATAGCTATATTTTTTATTAATGACAATGAGTATTTTGCTAAATTTATACATAATGTATTTTATATTTTTACAAATAAAGATAAAGCAGAAGAGGGGCTTCAATTTTTAGATGATTCAAGAAAAATATTCTTAAATTATTTGTGGGGAAAAGCAGTAGTTTCAGCTATACTGTCAGTGATAGTGTTTATTATGATGTTTATAGGTGGCGTTCCATATGCACTTCTTATAGCAATACTTACTATGTTTGGAAATATGGTTCCTTTTGTAGGGATGTTAGTTGTTCTATCTATTGGAACACTATTTGTGTTTTTACAGGCACCAGATAAATTATGGATATTATATGCTGCACAAGTTATTGGAAATCAGATAGAAGGGTTAGTATTAACTCCAAAAATAATAGGAAAAACAGTAGGAATAGGAAGTTTCTGGGTAATTACAGGTGTATTATTAGGAGGAGCTATATTAGGTCCTGTAGGAATGGTACTTGGAGTTCCAATTATTGGTGTATTTAAATTATTATATACGAAAAAAATGGAATCTATTCAAGAAAAAAAAGGGGAATAAAAAATGGAAAAGGTAACACTGATTGCATCAGCTTCAATGGGAATAGAAGGGATAATAAAAGACGAATGTAAATTTTTAGAATTTGAAAATATAAATACTTTTAATGGAAGAGTAGAATTTTCTGGTACATATGAGGATATAGCTAAAGCAAATATTAACTTAAGATGTGCAGATAGAGTTTATTTAAAAATGGGAGAGTTTCAGTGTAGAAGCTTTGAAGAGTTATTCCAAAGTACCTTATCAATTCCATGGGAAAATTTAATTCCAGAAGATGGTTGTTTTCCAGTAAGCTGGGTAAGTGCTGTAGATTGTAAACTGTTTTCAAAATCAGATATTCAGAGAATAGTGAAAAAAGCTATTGTTGAAAGACTAAAAAAACAGTATAAATGTGTAATTTTCACTGAAAAAGGTGCTAAATATGCTATAAAAATTCAAGGATTAAAAGATAATTTTATTATTATGGTAGATACAAGTGGTGAAGGGCTTCACAAAAGAGGGTATAGATACCTTCATAATGAGGCACCAATTAAAGAGACTATGGCTGCCGCTATGGTATATCTTTCTCACTGGAAAGGTGGAGAGTTGCCTCTTTTAGATCCAATGTGCGGAACAGGGACTATCCCTATTGAAGCGGCCATGATTGCAAGAAGGATTGCTCCAGGAGTAAATAGAAACTTTTCTGCAGAAGGGTGGAATGTAATATCTAAAGATAAATGGATAGATGCAAGAGATGAAGCTATGAGTAAAGAGGATCATGAAAAAGTTGTTAAAATATATGCTTCAGATATAGATGAAGAGATATTAGAAATAGCAAAAGAGAACGCCAAAAAAGCTGGAGTAGAGGATGATATAGAGTTTAGCTGTCAAAATATGTTTGCACTAGAGGCTATGGATAAGAAAGGGGCAATAATAACTAATCCACCTTATGGAGAGAGACTTTCTGATGAGGAAGGGGTACAAAGGTTATACACTTTAATGGGTGATATCTATAGAATGAGATTTTCAAAATGGTCAATGTATTTAATAACATCATATGAAAAATTTGAAGATTATTTCGGAAAAAAAGCAACTAAAAATAGAAAACTTTATAATGGTGGAATAAAATGCTATTTTTACCAATATCATGGAGAGAGATAAGGCGGATTTATGAATTTAGATGATATAATTAGCAATGGAAAAGAGATAATACTTCAATCTTTAGCTCAAGGGTATAAAAAGTATGAAAAACTAAAAGAGATAGGAGATATTTCTGGATATGAAATTATAGAAAAAGAGTTTTTAAATAAATATGAGAAACTTTATTTAACTTTTTTTGATGAAAAAGCCATTGCAGAATTTGAAAATAACTATAAAGAGATTGAAAAAATTTTAGAAGATATAAGAGAAAAAAATGGTTTTACTAAAGAGTATATCTCTTCTCAAAAAAAATTAAGGGAAGAGTTAAAGAGTGAATCAGGAAGTGAAGTTGTTAAAAATTTTTATGAATATCAACTAAAAGAGTTGAAAAATAAAAAAGCAAAATTACTTATTGAAGCTGATAAAATATTGGAAAAAGAGTTTGAAGTAAATGAAAAACTTAGTAATAGTATTCAGCAAGAGGAACAAATGGAAATTATATATGAACTTCACCCTTTAAGAGAAAAATTTAGAGAGCTTGATAATAAGCTTGTTGATTTAGAGGAAAAAATTATAAATTTAGAAGGAAAAATACAAAAAAAATGGTATTATGAGATATATGGTACTGCAAAAAAAGAGGAGCTTCTAAAATCCTACAATAATTTTTTTCAAAAGGGGGAATAAATGAGTAGCAGAGTGATAAATATTATAGCTTTAATAGCGATTTTGATAGGGTTACACATTATAATAACAAAAATTAGAGGTAAAAAAGTAAGACATTCAGAAAAAAATATAATTCAGGAGGCAGTAGTAGTGAAAGATTTAAATTTAGGAGTAGTAATCAAGACAAACAAAGGGGATATTAATATTAAATTATTTCCAGAAGTAGCACCAATAACAGTTATAAACATGATAACGTTAGCTAAAAATAAGTATTATGATGGAATAAAATTTCATAGAGTTATACCTAACTTCATGATTCAAGGTGGAGATCCAACAGGAACAGGAGCTGGAGGTCCAGGATATAACTTTAAAGATGAGTTCAAAGCAGAAGTAGTATTTAATAAACCAGGAATTTTAGCTATGGCTAATGCAGGGCCAGGAACAAATGGTTCTCAATTCTTTATAACTCATGTTGAAACTCCATGGTTAAACCATAAGCATACAATATTTGGAGAAGTGGTATCATCAGAGGATCAAAAAATAGTAGATCTAATTCAGCAAGGGGATATAATATCAACGATAGAAGTAGTAGGAGATGCAACTGAGTTATTAGAAGCAAATAAAGAGATAGTAACTCAAATTGAGGAAGCTATAAAAAAATAGATAGTAAAAATAAAAAAGAGGCTTGCCTCTTTTTTTTTATAAACTATTTATATAATTGGAAATCTGTCTTAAATCATTCCAAAAATCTATTGCAACTTGAGATTTTTTTCCTAAATTTTCTCTGGATTGCTTTGCAAATCCAGGTTCAAACGTAGTTAAAAGTTTCATATCACCAGCAAAATCTATAATTTTTCCTCTCTCTTCTTGGAAGTTAATCTCTCTGTTCAACAAAACATTTGCAACACGGTCACCTAAAGCTACAATAATTTTAGGATTTATAAGTGCAATCTGCATATCTAAAAGATCTTTTAGATGAATTTGGTCTTTTTCAAAATACTCTCTATATTTTAGCTCCGTTTTAGTTAAAGTTGTAACATAATATAAATCTGGAAAAATTTCTGATGTATCACAAAGTTTCATTAAAAATTCTCCACTAGATCCAGGAGAAACACTTAATTTTTCATTTGTATATAGATTTGGATCATCTCCAATAAAAAGGATAGGAGCTTTTCTATTGCCACTTCCTATTATAAATTTTTTGCTTTGGTTATTGTTAGAATTTACAATAGTGCCTACTTCAAAAATTAACTCTTCCCAAAGAGAATCGATTGTCATAAAATACTCCTTTAAAATTTAAATTTCAAATAAATTTGTCCATTTATCTTGATAAGCAATTTCAAGTTCAATATCAATATTGCAACTTAAAAGTTGCGACTTTACAGTTCTTAGAGCTATTTCGTAGTGGTTACTGTCTTTGCTTACATGAGCCAAATAAACTTTTTTGAGTTTTGAAGAGTAGACATCACAAATTAGTTTACCAGCATCATCGTTAGAAAGATGCCCATTTCTACTTTTAACTCTGTGTTTTAAATCCCAAGGATAGCTGCAATCCATAAGCATTTGATAATCATAGTTACATTCGATTATAATAATATCTACATTTTTAAAGTGCTCTCTCACAACATTGTCAACATGTCCTATATCAGTGGAAATAGCTATACTTTTAGAATTTTTTCCAACAATCCTAAAACCTAAAGTTTTAACTGCATCATGCATCACTTCAAAAGGGTAAACTCTAACTGAGTCTCCTAAATAAAAATCTTTTTCTATAAAAATAATATTTTTCTCTTCAATTTTACCTAATTTTTCTCGTCCTAATTCATAACTTTCCTGTGAAATATATATAGGGATGTCGTATTTTCTAGAAATTATACCAGCACCCATAATATGATCAATATGCTCATGTGTAATAAGGATACTTTTTATATTTTCTAAGGATTCGCCTATACCATAAAGTTTTTCTTCTAATTTTTTGCAGCTAAATCCAGCATCAATGAGTATTTTATGATTAGATATTTCTAAAAAAATAGAGTTTCCTGAACTCCCGCTGCCTAATATTGAAACTTTCATTATCTTCCTTTCTTATTTTATTATTAATAATTATAAAATGAATATTTTTCTTTAAAATTATACATTAAATATAAGATTATTTCAAATTAAATATGTAATAATTGAAACTGGTTATAGTTTATGTTATAATAATGAGAGAGATTAAGAAGTGTACGGAGGAAAAAAATGGCAGAATTTTTTGGAAAGTATGGAAGTATGATATTAACATTGGTAGTATGGGCAGGAGCATTTTATGTTATGCTAATTTTACCTAACAAGAAAAGACAAAAGAAACATCAAGAGATGGTAGATTCTTTAAAAGAGGGGACTGAAGTTTTAACATCTGGTGGAATAAAAGGGACAATAATATCTACAACAGAAGAGTACGCAGATATTAGAGTTGATAAAGGTGTTAAGCTAACAGTTAGAAAAGCAGCTATAGCAACAGTTCTTACAAAATAATTGAATAGTTAAATATTTAAATTCGAAAGAGTGCTGAATTCATAAAAGGCACTTTTTTTAATAATAAACAATCTATATTATAGTTAAAAATATAAAACGGTAGGAGAAATATGCTTTTTAAGAAATTGAATTTTTTATTAGTGGTAATGTTTTTTGTGTGTAGTTCTATTATCAATGGAGCTCAATTAGGGATAACAAAAGTTTATTCAAATGAAGTGGCTAAAGAGGTTACATTCGCATTTAATACCAATGAAGCTGCAAAATATGTAGTTAATTACGATGAAAAAAATCAATTAATATTTTTAGAAATAAAGAATAGTGAACTTTTAGCACCAATAAATACAAAACAGTTAAGGAATAAAGAGATAGCAGATTTTAAATATTTAAAAATGGATGGTGGAACTGGTTTTTTTATAACTCAAACGAAAGGTCAGTCTTTTAGAGTAACTGTGAATAAAGGAAAACTTGTAATAAAATTTGATAAAAATATAAAAAAGAGATTCACTATAGTAATAGATCCAGGGCATGGTGGAAAAGATCCTGGAGCCACTACATCTGGAGTGAGGGAGAAAGATATTGTCTTAAATGTTGCAAAATATCTTAGAGATAATCTATCTAAAGATTTCAATGTTATTTTAACAAGAGGTAATGATAATTTTATAAGTTTAGCACAAAGACCAGGTTTAGCTAATAAAAAGGAAGCTGATATGTTTATTAGTTTACATGCAAATGCAAACGGAAGTAGAACTCCAAAGGGAGTAGACGTATTTTATTTTTCAAAAACTTCATCCCCTTATGCTGCAAGAATTGCTCAGTATGAAAATAGTTTTGGGGATAGTTTTGGAGAAAAATCAGGAAGCATATCTCAGATATTAGGTGAATTAGAATATAAAAAATATCAAGAAGTATCTGCAAAATTGGCAAAAGGTATTGCAAATAACCTTTCAAGTGAGATGAGAATGAAAAATAATGGGATTCAAGGAGCAAACTTTGCAGTTTTGCGTGGGTTAGGGAGGGCTAATGTAGCAATTCCAGGTGTACTAGTTGAATTAGGTTTTTTAACTAACCCTGATGATAGAAGTAAATTGGTAAAAACTTCTAATCAAAAGGTAATGGCAAATTCAATAGCAGAAGAGGTAAGAAAATATTTTTAGAATATAGTTTATAACTCTAAAAAATAAAAGGTGGAAATGAAAATGAGATTAAAGATTATAACATTAATATCAATGGCTATAACACTGTTTTTAGGAATCACATATGTTAGTGTAAAAGAGGATGGGAAAAATGTTAGAGAGATAGTTTTAGAAAAAAATATCAACAAACAAGATGAGGTTATAAAAACTCAACTTGGGATATATACTCCAAATAAGGGTTTAAGTAAATTAGAAAGAACAGAAGTGAGCGTTAATTATACTCAAAATAAAAGTGAAATAGTGAAGATGGTTGTTGAAAATACTTCGATTTTACTAAGTGAGAAAGAATTAATAAAGAATAATCTAACTATGATTAACTGTTTTTTTGCTGGAGGAGATTTATACGTTAATTTAGAGGAGAGCAGTGATATCCAAGGAGATTCTAAAAAAACTGTGTATATGCTTTACTCTTTAACTAACTCATTAGTTGATTTAGGTGGAATTGAAAGAGTTAAATTTTTGTTAAATAATAAGGAAGGAACTGGAGTTTTTGAGCAGTACTATAATAAAAACACAGATATATAGTTCTATGAAATGAGGTGATTAATCAGTGTTAATTGAAAATTTATATTCAGATTTAAAAGGAAAAGTTTCATCTACAAGATATAATCACATAATGGGAGTGCTAAGTACCGCTAAAGAGATAGGTAAAAAATATAATGTTTCACAAGAAAAAATTGAGATTGCAGTATTGCTGCACGATATTTTAAAAGAGCAAGAGATTAGAAAATTGAGGGAGTTGTGTGCTGGTTATAATTATGTAGAATTAGAAAATGGCGCAGAAAGCGAAATTATACATGGTTTTGCAGCAGCTGTTTATGCAATAGAAAAGTATAACATTTATGATGTCAATATATTGAACGCAGTTAAATACCATACAATTGGTAGAAAAGATATGTCTTTACTTGAAAAAGTTATTTATATTGCTGATGGAGTAGAACCAGGTAGAACCTACCCAGAGGTTAAAAAAATTAGAGAGCTGCTTAAAAATGATTTAGATAGAGCAATATTTCATGAAATAGAAAATAAAATACTTTATCTTTTAAATAACAATAAAACAATTCATCCGAATGCTTTTCAATTGAAAGATTGGCTTTTTAAGCTGATAAAGGAAGGGGAAAAATGTTAGATTATACAAAAGAGTTAGAGAAAATAAAAAAAATATTTGAAAAGAGTATTAGTTTAAAGTATGAAGAGATTATAAAATTAGCTGGTTGGTCTCCTAAGTTTAAAGGGGATAACAAAAAAATATTAGACCAGATGATAGATGAAGGGGAGCTAATTAGAAATAATCGTGGTAAATATAGTACACCTGAAAGACTTGGGTTTGTTAAAGGTGAATTTAACATGGTTAAGGATAGGTTTGCTTTTGTAGATACTCCAACAGAAGGGATTTTTGTTCCAAGAGTCCATTTTAATGGTGCCTTAGATGGTGATACTGTTCTTATAAAAGTTAAAGAAGGGTATTATGATAAAAATAAAAAAGAGGGTGTTGTTGAAAAAATCCTTAAAAGAAACAGAGAAACAGTGGTTGGAACTTTTCAAAGAAGAGAAAACTTTGGATTTGTTGTTCCAAATCACCCTTTTGGTAGTGATGTTTTTATACCATATAAAGGGATGAAAAAAGTTGAAGATGGGAAACTAGTTGTAGTAAAAATCATCTCTTGGGGGGACCAAGATAAGAAACCTGAAGGGGAGATTATTGAGGTATTAGGAAGCCCTGATAATACAGATGACCTATTAGAAGCTCTAATTAGAAGAGAGGGTATGAGTGAAACTTTTCCAGATGAAGCTATAGCAGAAGCAAGAAGGATCCCAATATCAATCTCTAAAGAGGAATATGCTAACAGAAAAGATTTAACAAAACTTAAGATAATTACAATAGACGGAGAAGACGCAAAAGATTTAGATGATGCTGTTTATGTGGAAAAATTGAATAATGGTGGGTATAAGCTTATAGTTGCTATAGCTGATGTATCGCATTATATCCCAGTAGGTTCAGCCTTAGATAAAGAAGCTCAAAAAAGAGGTAACTCTGTTTATATGGTGGATAGAGTTTTACCTATGTTTCCAAAAGAGTTGTCTAATGGAATCTGCTCTTTGAATGAGGGAGAGGATAAACTTACTTTCAGCTGCGAGATAATTTTTGATGATAAAGGGAAAGTGTTGTCTGCAGATACATATAAATCAGTAATAAATACAGTGCATAGAATGACATACACAAATGTAAACAGGATGTTAGCAGGTGAAGAAGCAGCTCTTGTGGAGTTTTCTGATATTGTTGATGAAGTGAAAAATATGGTAGAGCTTTCTAAACTTATAAGAGCTCTTAAATATAAAAGAGGAAGTATTGATTTTGATATTCCAGAGTGCAAAGTAATATTAGATGAAAATGGAAAAGTAAAAGAAGTTAAGAAAATAGAGCGTGGAGAATCAGAGAGAATTATTGAAGACTTTATGATTGCTGCTAACGAAGCAATAGCAGAAAAAATATTTTGGATGGAAGTTCCCTCTATTTATAGAACACATGATAAACCAGATATGGAGAGAATGATTGTACTTAATGAAATTTTAACTAAGTTTAAATACAGAATAAATTCATTAGAAGATGTCCATCCTAAAAAATTCCAAGCAATAATTGAAGATTCTAAAGAAAAAGGAACAAATTTAATTGTTCATAAAAATATTCTTATGGCACTAAAGCAAGCTAGATATACAAAAGAGAATACAGGACATTTTGGATTAGCATCAGGATATTACACACATTTTACTTCCCCAATAAGAAGATATGCAGATTTAATGATACATAGAATTACAGCAATACTTTTAACAGGGTTTCCAAACAAAAAGGAACTAAAGTGGCTTAATGAAGTTTTAGATCCTATCTGTTTTCATATTTCAAAAACAGAAAGAGACGCTATGAAAGTTGAAGACGAAAGTAAAAAAATTAAAATAGTAGATTATATGCGTGATAAAGTTGGACAAGTATACGAAGCTACAATTACAGGATTCAGCAATAAGAGAGTATTTTTTGAAACAGCTGAAAATATAGAGTGTTCATGGGATGTAACAGAATCAAAAAATGACTACTATGAATTTAATGAGCATGAGTATGAAATGGTTGGAACTAATACTGACAAGAGATATAAATTAGGGGATAAGATGAATATTATGATAATAAAAGCTGATCTTTCTAACTTACAAATTGAGGTTACCCCTGTAGAGTAGATAGTGAAATAGGAGAAAATTATGATATTAGCTAATAATAAAAAAGCTTTTTTTGATTATTTTATAGAGGATAAATATGAAGCTGGAATTGAGCTTGTAGGAAGTGAAGTGAAATCAATAAAAGCTGGACAAACAAGTATCAAAGAAGCTTTTATAAGAATAATAAATGATGAGATATTTATTATGGGGATGAGTGTAACTCCTTGGAAATATGGGAGTATATATAATCCAGAAGAGAGAAGGGTTAGAAAGCTACTTCTTAATAAATCTGAAATAAGAAAAATCCATGAAAAAGTAAAGCAAAAAGGGTATACAATAGTTCCTTTAAATGTGCATCTCTCTAGAGGGTATGTAAAAGTAGAGATAGCTTTAGCTAGAGGTAAAAAGAATTATGATAAAAGGGAAGATTTAGCTAAAAAAGATCAAAAAAGGGATATTGATAGAGCCTATAAAGATAACAGAAATTAATAAATAAAAAATGATAACTTTAAATTGGAATTATCCATTTTAGAAGTTATCATTTTTTTTAAAATTGAATATATAGTTTTAAACTCTCTCTTTTAAAATACCCATTCTGTAGTATTCTAATAAAGTTTTTAAATCTTCAATCTGCTCTTTTAAAAATTTACCGTTGTCTGTATCAGAAACTCTTATCCTGTTAGGCAAAGATTCTACAATATGAGTAGTTGAACCCATATCAATACATTTAGAGATACATGTATTAGTATCTTGGAAAGGTTCATGAGAGATAAGTCTCATACCATGAGAGTTAAATATTAAAGTATACCCTGCAATACCCGTTGTAGACTGATAAGCTTTAGAGAACCCACCATCGATTAAAAGGAGTCTTCCACCGGCTTTAATAGGTTCTTCACCCTTTACAACTTTTACAGGAACATGCCCGTTTATAATATGGGAAGTTTTTGGGTTTAAACCAAAATCTTCTAAAATTGTTTCCGCCATCTCCTTAGAGTATGCAAATTTGTAATAAGGGTTATTTACCTCTTTATGAGTCTCTTTTTCATTAATGAAATAACGCTCAAATGTCTTCATATGGTCTTTTCCAAATAATGGAGAATCCTCTCCACACCATAGGTACCATAGAAAATCTTTAGCAAAAATATTATTGCTGTTATAATACCCTTCCCTTGCAATTCTATCACAAACTTCTAAAAGCTCTTTTCCACTGTAGTCTTTACCTAAAATATTAACAATTTTAAATTTACCCTCTTCGTTTAATGGGATGCACCCATGGTAAAGTAAATTAGAGTTATGACTTAAAAATATACTTCCTTTTGAGAATAAGAATTGTGTATGAAGTGCTAATTTTTCACTGTTAATAAAACTATGTTCAAGAGCTAAAATAACTTGTCTTTCCCCCTCAGTTAAAGCATAAGGGTTAGATGGGTCTATTGTTGGGAAATTTTTATCATTTAAAGGGTATTTTTTTCCATTTATAGTGATTGTACTGTCGTTAAAATCAATTTTATCAAGAGAAAGTCTGCTCCCCATATTAAAGTGAGGGTTATTTCGAATAATCTCCCCTTCTACTTTAAATTGAATTATAGAGATAGCTTTATGCATTTTTGCTAAAACTTCTAAATCTTTTTCTTGTGATGTCATCGATATTTTTGGAATAAATTTAGCACAAGGATCATCTTTATAAACATCTAAAGCAAAAGTTGTAAGTGGGAAAAGATTGATACTATAACCATCTTCCAGTATAGAAGTGTGACCATATCTGATACAGATTCTAACGGCATTTGTAATGCACCCTAATTGACCAGCTGCAGCTCCCATCCAAAGTATATCGTGATTTCCCCATTGAATATCTACATTGTGGTGTTTAATAAGTTTATCAATGATTTTATGTGGTGCAGGTCCTCTGTCATAAATATCTCCAACTATATGTAACTGGTCAATAACTAATCTTTGAATAACATTAGATATACAGATAATAAATTGTTTACCTCTATCAATTGAAATTATAGTGTTAATAATTTCATTTATATACTCTTTTTTATTAACTTCTCCCTCTTTTTCATGAAGTAACTCTTGAATGATATATGAAAAACTTTCAGGAAGAGCTTTTCTAATTTTAGAACTTGTATATTTTGAAGCCACTGATTTTAAAACAAGTAGCATTCTATGAATTGTAATTTTATACCAAGATGTCATATCAACAATTTCATCAGAAAGCAGTTCTATTTTTTCTTCTGGATAATAAATAACTGTTGCCAGTTGATTTCTCTCTTTTTCGCTAACTGTATCACCTAAAATAGAGAAGATTTTTTCTTTAATAACACCAGAACAATTTTTTAAAATATGATTAAATGCTTCATACTCTCCATGTATATCTGTGATGAAATGCTCAGTTCCTTTAGGCAAATTCAGTATTGCGCTAAGATTGATTATTTCAGCTGAAGTTTTAGCAATAGTAGGAAAATTTTGAGAAAGCAGTTTAAAATATTTTAATTCTTTTTCTTTATTCATATTATCCTCTCCAAATATAAGTTATAAGTATTGATTATTACACACATTATACACATTTTCTTTAGGTATTAAAAGCAATAATAGATAAAAATTACATAAATTATGAAACTATTATAAATGTTGAGTATAAAAAATAATTATGATATAATATATTGTAATTAAATGTGGGAGTGCAAAGGTTTCGACAGGGTTGTTATGCTATAAGTAGCAGGCCAGGTTGATCGCTGTGAGAGATCAACTCATCGTTTAGATGGAAACAAAAATTACGCTTTAGCTGCATAATGCCAGCTTGCCTCTAGTCTTTCTTTTCTGTAAGAGCGGCTAAACGAGGTATAACCTAAATACAGATTACC
>JAGNZR010000059.1 GCA_017984315.1 Fusobacteriaceae bacterium
AACATAAGAATAAGGAAAAAGATAAAATACAAAAGGCAATAAGGTAAAGGGGGACTAAAAATGGAATTAAAATTATCTAATAGAATTCAAAAATTGAAAACTTCACCAATAAGAAAACTTATCCCTTATGGAGAAGAGGCCACAAAAGCTGGTAAAAAAGTGCACCATCTGAATATAGGGCAACCAGATATAAAGACACCAATGGTATTTTATGAAGCTATTAGAAATTATTTCGAGCCTGTACTTAAATATGCCAACTCAGCAGGTACTCCAGAACTTATAAGTTCAATCATAGATTATTATGCAAGAAGAGGGATGAATTACTCTTCAGAAGATATTTTAATTACAAGTGGTGGTGTAGAAGGTATATCATTCGCGTTAACTGCATTATGTGATGTAGGAGATGAAATAATAATACCTGAACCATACTATGCAAATTACAACAGTTTCTTTAACACATTAGGAATTAATGTAAGCGCAGTTAGAACTTATGCAGAAACAGGGTTCCATTTACCTAGCATAGAAGAGATTGAAAAAAAGATAACTCCTAAAACAAAAGCAATCATGCTTTCAAACCCATCAAACCCAACAGGAACTGTTTATAGTTTAAAAGAGATGGAGATGTTAGCAGAAGTCGCTAAGAAATATGATCTTTACATCATAAGTGATGAGGTTTATAGAGAGTTTGTATATGGTGAAAATAGAGCAATCAGTTTTGGAACTTTTAAAGAGATTGAAGATAGAGTAATAATAGTTGATTCAATATCTAAAAGATATTCAGCATGTGGAGCTAGAATAGGTTGCATCATAAGTAAAAACAGGGTACTAATGCAGTCAATATATAGACTTTGCCAAGCAAGACTTTGTGTACCAACATTAGAGATGATAGGGGCAGCAGCACTTTATACAATAGATGATTCATATTTAGAAACAGTAAGATTAGAGTATGAAAAAAGAAGAGGGATTTTGTATGAGGAGCTGTGCAAGATAGATGGAGTTGTTGTAGGACAACCAGAAGGAGCTTTTTATTCAGTAGTGAAACTTCCTATAGAGAATGCAGAGGATTTTGCAATGTGGCTACTGAAAGAGTATGAGTTAAATGGAGAGACAATACTTATAACTCCAGCAGAAGGTTTTTACAAAACAGAAGGGGCTGGAAGAAATGAGATCAGAATCTCTTACGCAATTGAAGAAGAAAAAATAAGAACAGCAATGAATATTTTAAAACAAGCATTATCAGCTTATAAATCATAAAAACCAATCTATTGTGGAGGTAGAAATGAAAAGACAATTATTAATAACAGAAACAGTACTTAGAGATGGTCACCAATCTCTAATATCAACAAGATTAAAAACATCAGAAATGCTTCCAATTATAGAGAAAATGGACCAAGCTGGATATCATGCTTTAGAGGTATGGGGTGGAGCAACATTTGATGTATGTATAAGATATTTAAATGAAGACCCTTGGGAAAGACTAAGAGAGATAAAAAAGAGAGTAAAAAATACAAAACTACAAATGTTATTAAGAGGACAAAATCTTGTAGGGTATAGACACTATGGTGATGATATAGTTGAAAAATTTATTCAAAAATCTATAGAAAACGGTATTGATATAGTTAGAATGTTTGACGGACTTAATGATTTAAGAAACCTAAAGAAAGCAGCAGAATCTGTAAAAAAATATGGTGGGCACTGCCAAATAGCAATCTGTTATACTATAAGCCCTATTCACACTCTTGAATATTATTCTGAACTTGCTTGTGAAATAGAAAAAATGGGTGCAGACTCAATAGTAATAAAAGATATGGGTGGTATCCTTCTTCCAGAGGAAGGGTATAAGTTAGTAAAAAAAATAAAATCAGTTACATCTCTACCACTAGAACTTCATAGCCATGCTACTACAGGGGTATCAGAGATGCTATATTTAAGAGCTGTTGAGGCAGGAGTAGATATTATTGATACAGCAATATCACCTTTTTCAGGAGGAGCTTCTCAGCCAGCTACAGAATCTATATATTATGCTTTACAAGGATACAGTGTAGAAACAAATTTAAGTATCACACATTTAAAAGAGATTGCTGAATATTTTAAAGGGATAAGAAAAAATTATGTTGAATCAGGAGTACTAAACCATCAATCACTGTTTACTGAACCAGCGATAATAGACTGTCAACTTCCAGGTGGAATGCTTTCTAATCTTATTTACCAACTTGAGACGCAAAATGCTCTTCATAAATATGAAGAGGTATTAAAAGAGATTCCAAAAGTTAGAAAGGAAATGGGATATCCCCCTCTAGTAACTCCTTTAAGTCAACTTGTGATAGCTCAGTCAGTATTCAATATTATCTTTGAAGAGCGTTATAAAATTGTTTCAAATGAGCTAAAAGATCTAATAAAAGGGTTCTATGGAAAAACACCTGCTCCTATGGATAAAGAGATAGTTAATAAAATCATAGGTGAAACTGAAATATTTACAGGGAGACCTGCAGATCTAATTAAAGATGAATTTGAAAAATTAAAAATTGAAATTGGAGAGCATGCAAAATCAGAAGAGGATGTACTTTCTTATGCAATGTTTCCACAAGTTTTTATGCAGTATGTGCAGAACAGAATTGTATAAATAAAATAATTTGAAAAATTTAATTTATTTTCCCATAAAAAATTATATTTAATGTATCATTAGGGGTTGCATTATCTTTATTAGATGTTAAAATAGAAAGTGTAAATAAAAAATTTACACTTTCTAATTTTATTCTATTAAGCATATTTTAATTATAAGCTGATTTTATAAAATGTAAAAAGTATAATTAAGGGGAGATAAATGAAAAAAAATTTTTTAGAATATCTTGAAAATAATTACGAATCATTTAGTAATGGATATAAAAAAATTACACAATTTATCAAATATAATCAAAATAGATTACCTTTTGTAAATATAAAAGAGTTAGCTGAAGAGACAGGGACAAGTCCAGCTACTATAACTAGATTTGTAAAAGATACTGGGTTTAAAGGGTATTCTGATTTTCAAAAACTTTTTCAAAGAGATGTAGAAGATAGAAGTGCTCCAATGAAAAAATTAAAAGCTTCTATATTAGATCAGAAAGATGAACATACACTGCAAAGTGTTATAGAAAAAAATATTGAAATTTTAAATGAGATGGATGTTGAAGAGCTGGAAAGAAAGATAGATGAAGCTGTTGATTATATAAAAAAAGCCAGGAAAATATATATATTAGGTGCAAGAGGATCATACCCTTTAGCACATTATTTATATTATATGCTAAAAGAGTTAAGAGATGGTATTGAGCTTTTAATTTCAGGATCATCTGATTTTACAGATAAGTTATTACACTCAAAAGAGGAGGATGTTTTAATAACAATCTCTTTTTATCCATATACAAATTTTTCATATCAGATTATAGAGTATTTTTCTGAATACAAAAATAAGATAATAACGATAACAGATAAACTCGATTCAAGTTTGGCCAATTTATCTGATTTAGTTATAACAGGGGAGAATGGCGGAAAAGCTCATACAATAATTCCTGCCATAGCTATTTTAAATGCACTGTCACTAAAATTAGGGATATTAAATAAAGATGAAACTATAGGAAAGCTGGAAAAATTAGATAAAATTACTAAAAAATTTAATATATATAGGGAAAATTAATAAGTAAAAAGTAATTTATGTTAATTTTTATTAAAGATGGTTTGAACAATTAAAATTAAAGTATAAAGGAGAATTTTTTTATGAAAAACCAATTAGAGTTATACGGTATCAACTATTTTTCAGATCAAGAGTTAAAAAACAGAGTTTCAGAAGGGGTTTATAAAGAGTTTCAAAAAGTGAAAAGACGTACGCAAGAGTTATCTCTTGAAACAGCTGATGCAATAGCAAATGCTGTAAAAATGTGGGCAATTGACAATGGAGCAACACATTTTACTCACTGGTTTCAGCCACTTACAGAAGCTACTGCGGAAAAACATGATTCATTTATTGCTATTAATCCTAATGGAATAGTAATGCCGCAATTCTCAGGAAAAGAT
>JAGNZR010000060.1 GCA_017984315.1 Fusobacteriaceae bacterium
TCTGTAACACATTCTAAATTTAAAGCATCATCATTTTGTAGATTAAAAATATTGTCTGTATCCTGTATTAAAATCCCATCACACACATTTGTAATGCTAAGGTTATTTTTCTGGTTACTGTTTAAATCTAATTTTAATACTCTTAAATTTTTCTTTTTAGATAAAAGATCTAAAGCCTCGGGAGTATAGCTAGGAGCAACTATTATCTCTAAGAAAAGCTCTCCCATGCCTTCAGCTGTTTTTTGGTCAATCTCTCTATTAGCTACAATTATACCACCGAAAATAGATACAGGATCAGCTGCTAAAGTTTTTTTCCAAGCACTATTTATGTCGATACCGCTTGCAACTCCGCAAGGGTTCATATGTTTTACAGCAACAACTGCTGGCTCTTTAAACTCTCTTATTATTTTTAGAGCTGCATCTGTGTCTTGAATATTATTAAAAGATAGCTCTTTTCCGTTTAACTGCTCAGCATTAGCTAAAGAGAAACCAGAGACTAGGCTTTTATAAAAAGCAGCTTCTTGATGAGGATTTTCACCATACCTTAGATTTTGCACTTTTTCATATGACAGAGTAATAATTTCAGGAAACTTCTCTCCAAGTCTTGAAGTTAAATAATTAGCTATAAGTGAATCATATGAAGATGTATATCTGAAAACTTTAGCAGCTAAATAGTTTTTAGTCTCAGGAGTAGTGTCGTTGTATTTTTCAATCTCCTCTTGTATTGTTTTATAATCTGCAGGGTCTACACATACAGTAACAAATTTATGGTTTTTAGCTGCAGAACGAAGCATGCTAGGTCCACCAATATCTATATTCTCTATTAGCTCTTCATGAGTGGAGTTTTTTTCTAAAACCTCTTTGAATGGATATAAATTTACAATAACCATATCTATAAGTTCAATGTTGTTTTCCAGTAAAGCTTTCATATGTTCTGGGTTATCTCTAACACAAAGCAGTCCACCATGGACATTAGGATGTAAAGTTTTAACCCTTCCATCCATTATTTCAGGAAAACCTGTTATTTCTGAAATATTAAGAGTTTTAATCCCTGAATCTTTTAATATTTTTTCAGTCCCACCAGTAGATATTATTTCATACCCATTTTTTTCTAAAAAATTGGCAAAATCTACAATCCCTCTTTTATCAGATACACTTATAAGAACTCTTTTCATAACTTGTTTTCTCCTTATATATTCAATAGGTTATTTTTTAATTCAATACAAATTTTATTTAAAGTTAAAGGGTAAATTCTATGTTCAATTTTATGGATATTCTCCTCTAACTCATCCATACTCCAATTAGGTTCTATTGCCAGCTCTTCTTGGGTTATGATCTTCCCTGTATCAATCCCACTGTCAACATAGTGGATAGTAACTCCTGTTTTTTCTGCCTTATCCAGAAAAGCATCGCTTATACCTGATTTTCCTGGATATTTTGGCAGAAGTGAAGGATGAATATTTATAATTTTATTAAGGTAGCTATTTAAAAGAGGTTTGCCTAAAATCCTCATATACCCTGCTAAAGCTATAAGTTCAATATTATGCAGATTTAAAATCTCTACAATTTTATTTTCAAAATCCTCTTTGGTGTTGAAGTTTTTAGGATTAACAAAATATGTTACTATACCTAATTTTTTAGCTTTTTCAATAACTTTAGCACTCTCTATATCTGTAATAAGAATAGCTATATTATAGCTGCAATTTTTATTCTCTTTTTCATAAGTAACTAATTTTTCAAAATTGCTACCTGTTCCAGAAGCAAAAACTGCAACTTTTACCATATTAAATTCACATTTTCCCCATTGGAGATCTCTCCAATAATTTTTACCTCTTCACCGTTAGATTTAAGTATATCTACAGCTTTATAAACATCTTCTGGTGAAACAATAACAATAAACCCTATTCCCATATTGAAAACATTAAACATCTCCTCTTTAGAAACTCCACCTTTCTCCATAAGGAAGTTAAAAATCTTTGGAATCTCTATGCTTTGAATATTAATATCTGCCTGTAACCCTTTTGGTATAACTCTTGGGATATTTTCGTAGAACCCACCCCCAGTTATATGGCACATCCCTTTAGGAGTAATAGTTTTTAAAAGCTCTGTTATAGATCTTACATAGATTCTAGTTGGCTCTAAAAGAGTTTCACCTAAAGATTTATCAAATCCTTCATAAACTGTATCTAATTTTAGATTGTTATCTTTTAAAATTTTTCTTACAAGGGAGAAACCGTTTGAATGAACTCCAGAAGATGAGATACCAATAATCAGATCCCCTTGTGCTATATTTTTTCCTGTTATCAGTTTTGATTTTTCTACAACTCCAACTGTGAAACCGGCGATATCATACTCATTATCTGAATACATACCAGGCATCTCAGCAGTCTCTCCACCAATTAGTGCGCACTGAGATAAAACACACCCATCAGCTACACCTTTTACAATAGCTTCAACTTTTGAAGGAATATTTTTTCCAAGGGCGATGTAATCTAAAAAGTAAAGAGGAGCAGCTCCTTGAACTAATACATCATTTACACACATTGCAACTGCATCAATCCCAATCGTGTCATGCTTATCCATTTCAAAAGCCAGCATAAGCTTTGTTCCCACTCCATCAGTGCCACTTACTAAGACAGGCTCTTTAATATTTAAAACTGAAAGATCAAACATCCCTCCAAAAGCACCTAAACTATCAATACTCCCTTTAATAGCAGTTCTTTTTACATGGCTTTTTATTCTTTCAACAGATTCATAACCAGCTTCTAAATTAACACCAGATTCCATATATTTTTTACTCACAGCTCTCTCCTCTTTTTAAGTCATTTATTAAGTTGAAGATAGGTGTCGGATACTCCCCTGTAAAACAAGCCAGGCAGACATTCTCACCAAGACTCTCTTTTAGTCCATCTATAGATAAGAAAGATAAAGAGTCAGCACCAATATATTCACATAAAGCCTTTGTATCTAATCTATTACTTATAAGTTCTGAAAAAGTTGAAGTATCAACACCATAAAAACAAGGACTTATAATTGCTGGAGAAGCTACTCTCATATGTATTTCAAGTGCTCCAGCTTCTCTTAGAAGTTTAACTATCTGTTTTGATGTTGTACCTCTAACTATAGAGTCATCTACTAAAACAACTCTTTTACCTTTTACGATAGAGGCAATAGCAGAGAGTTTCATTTTTACTCCCCTTTCTCTTAAAGCTTGAGTTGGCTTTATAAATGTTCTTCCAACATATCTACTTTTTATTAAACCAAGCTCATAAGGGATCCCGCTTTGCTCTGAAAACCCTATTGCAGCAGAGATAGATGAATCAGGAACTCCAATAACTATATCTGCAGAAATTGCTGACTCTTTTGCAAGAGTACGTCCGCATTTTCTTCTTGAAGCATGAACATTTAATGAGTTTATATTGCTGTCAGGTCTTGAAAAATAGATATACTCCATAGCACACATCTTACTTTGAGTAACTTCACTATACTGTTTTGACTCTAAACCTGATTTTGAAATTTTTACAACCTCTCCAGGTTTAACCCCTCTTATAAATTCAGCTCCAACAATGTCAAAGGCTGAAGTTTCAGAACTTACAGCATAACCACCGTTTAATTTAGCAATAGAGAGTGGTCTTAAACCATTTTTATCTCTGATGGCAAAGATATTTTCATTATCCATAATTAAAAATGAAAATGCTCCTTCTAATTTAGGAAGAGCTTTTAAAATTCTCTCCTCTAAAGTTCCACTCTCTCTTTGTATTAAATGCCCTATAATTTCACTGTCAGATGTACATTGGAAAACACTTCCTAAAAACTCTAGCTCTTGTTTCAGCTCTTGAGCATTAACGATATTTCCGTTATGTGCTATAACAAAGTTCCTAATATGAGATCTGATAAGAAGGGGTTGTACATTATCTATTCCACCCCCACCAAAAGTTGCATATCTAACATGGCCAATCCCCATATTACCTTTTAGTGTCTGAAGGTTATC
>JAGNZR010000061.1 GCA_017984315.1 Fusobacteriaceae bacterium
ATGACAGTAGAGTTAATCCACCCAATCGCAATGGAAACAGGATTAAGATTCGCTATAAGAGAAGGTGGAAGAACAGTAGCTTCTGGAGTAGTTGCAGAGATTACTAAGTAATTCAAATTTTTATAACGAAGAAATTAAACTTATATAAAGAAGGGCAGACTTATGTTTGCCCTTTTGTTTATATATATATATAAAATAAATGGAAAAATTTATTTTAATATTGTCTTTTTATAGATTTTAAAATACAATGTGGAGTATGATAAAATAATTATCAACATATCAAGAAAAAAGGGGTTGAGATTAATGAAGAAGTGATGCAATTGATTCAAATACTCTCTTAGGTTAAGAGAAATTATTGTTTTTCAGAAATTTCAACTTTTAAATATATAGATTTAAGATTAAATGTTAAATGTTAAATATTTTTAGCACATATGATGTTTTCATGTTCTTTACCTTTACCTTTTTATTCAAATCTATCCTTTTGAAATTTCTAAAAGCAGCTATCAAATTTACAGAGTGATGTAATTTATATTAAAAAACAGTGTAATTTTTTTAGACGTATAATTTACGTCAATTTTATTTTGGAAATTTTTAGATATTAATATTAAAAGATAAAAGGAGAGATATATGAAATTAAAAACAACATCATTAACATTTGCAGGGATAGGTGTAGCACTGAATATAGTTCTTACATTATTAACAAAAGGGCTTAAAATTCCATTTCTTTTTATGGATACAATAGGAACAATCCTAACTGCATCAATATTAGGACCATTTTGGGGTGGAGTTGTAGGTGTTATAACAAATGTGATAACAGCTATGGTAAATAACCCAGTTGAACTTCTATTTGCTATTGTAAATATGGCAGTTGGTATTACTGTTGGATATATTGCTAGAAAATTTGGTTTTGGAATTAAAGTAGCAGTTGTAACTGGTTTAATTCTTTCAGTTCTTGCCCCACTTATTGGAACTCCAATAGCTGTATTTTTATTTGGAGGGCTATCTGGAAGTAGCTTAGATATTTTAACTGGTTGGCTTGTAAAAAGTGGAAATAAGATATTTACAGCTGCTTTCCTTCCAAGAGTTGCATCTAACCTTATAGACAAAACTGCTTCTTGCATAGCTGTTGCTATTTTAATTACTAAGATACCAGCTTCTATGTTAAGAAAAATTAAAGGGGAGTAAATATGGAGAGATCTAAAAAAATAGTGATCCTTGCCCACTGCATTCTGAACCAAAACTCTGTAGTTATCCCTTATGCTAGAGAGATGAAGATATTTAAACCTTTTATAGAAAAATGCCTTGATGAGAATATAGGAATTTTACAGCTTCCATGCCCTGAGAAAGCTTTATATGGACTAAAAAGATGGGGACATGTAAAGGACCAATTTGAGCACCCTGGATTTATAAACCCTGCAAAAGAGTCTTTAAAAAGCTTTATAGAAGAGATAAAAGAGTATATAGCTAATGGTTATGAAATCTTAGGAGTTTATGGAATAAAAGGGAGTCCAAGCTGTGGTGTCAGTTTGACATGTAGAGCAGATTGGTGTGGGGAAGCTTCTAATTATAAAGATTTAGAAGATATAAAATCTAGAGTTTCTATGGTTGAAGAGATGGGGATCTATATGGAACTGTTTAAACAACTCCTTGAAGAGAGCAAAATATTTATTGAGTTCATAGATATAGAGGATAAACTATGTTAGAAAAAATACTTGAATTTAAAAATTTATCATTTTCTTATGATGAGAACCCTTTTATTGAGGGATTATCCATTGATATTTCTAAAGGGGAGTTTCTCATGATTTTAGGGAAAAATGGATCTGGAAAATCAACTCTTCTAAAACTCTTATTTGGCATAGAAAATAAGAAATCTGGAGAGATTATATTTAAAAGCAGATCTATAGAGGATGATATCTATTTTTTTAGAAAGAGTATCTCTTTAGTTTTTCAAAACCCTGATGAACAGATAATATGCCATACTGTTGAAAGGGAGTTAGCTTTTTCAATGGAAAATTATGGTATCCCAAAAGAAGAGATGGGGATAAGGATTGATGAAGTTTTAAATTTAGTAAAACTCACAGAGAAAAGAGGCTCTAAAATTGAGGAGTTATCAGGTGGAGAGAAACAAAGGCTTTGCATAGCATCAGCAATGATAACAAAACCAGATATCCTTGTTTTAGATGAACCTACCTCTATGCTGGATTCAAAAAATAGAGAGGTGATAATAAAACTTTTAGAAACTATTAATAGACAAGGGGTCACAATTTTAATAGTCTCTCATCATCTTAAAGAGCTTGAATACTGCAATAGAGTAATCTGCTTAGATAATGGTAGTTTAACATTTAATGGAGAGACTCATGAATTTATAAAAAATCTCCTTACAAACCCAGAAAAATATAATCTATCTCTCCCAACCTCTTTTGAATTTGCTGTAGAAATTTATAGAGTTTATGGGATTGATATCTCTTTAGAGATATTCAGTTTTGAGAAAGCAGGTGAGAAAATATGGCAGTCACTTTAGTTGATCTTTCAATAGGGTATAATACCCCCATTCATGAAAAATTAAATATAAATTTTGAAAAAGGGAAATGGCACTTTTTGATTGGAAGTACTGGAAGCGGAAAATCTACGCTGCTACAAACAATCTCTAAACTTATTCAACCTATAAAAGGGGAAGTTTTATACCTTGATAAAAATTTGAAAGATAGAGAGACACTTTTAAATTTTAGGAATCAATATGGAGTTATATTTCAATATACTGATAAACAATTTTTTAATCATACTGTAAAAGACGAAATACTTTTTAATCTAAAAAAAAGAGAGAAGGATCAAAAGGTTTTAGATGAGAGACTTGGTGAGATGTTGACACTTCTAAATATAAAAGAGGAGTTATTAGAGCGTTCCCCTTTTGAGTTGAGTGGCGGACAGAAAAGGATGGTTGCATTAGCATCTATTTTAATCACTTCACCATCTATTCTTTTTTTAGATGAACCAACTGTTGGTCTTGATATAGAAAGCAAAACTCTGTTTTTCAAAATTATGAAAGAGCTGAATAAGAGAGGAGTAACAATTATTCAAGTGTCTCACTTTTTAGAGGATGTATTAGAGTACGGGGATACAGTTTCTATCTTTTCTAATGGATGTTTTAAATTTTATCCTGATACAGAGATACTTTTAAATAAAGATGCAGTTTTAGAAGCTAACCTTGAGCCGCTAGAAATTATATATATCAATGAGAGTTTTCAAAAATATGGCGTTAAACCTTCTGCAAAATCAGTAAAAGAGTTAGTTGAAATGTTAAAGGGGGCAAAATATGAAAAAATTTGATTCTAGAACAATACTTCTCTCTACTTGTTTTCTTATTATTGCTCTTGTTATGGCAAACTCATATTGGAAAGTTGCAGTTATCATATTATTTATAGCAACCCACATTTTTCTTTTTAAACTTAATTTAAAGGATTTAGTAAAAATATTGAAATACTCTGCTCCGCTTTTTATTTCAGTTATCTTTGTAAATTACTTTTTTTTCAGCAAGAGTACAGAGTATATTTTTTTAAGCTTATTTAGAATTTTAGGGATTATATTTTTATCTGTATCTATTTTATCCTCTATTGATATTATGGATATAGGGTATGCTATAGAAAAAATCCTATCACCTTTGGAAAAAATAAAAATACCTGTAGGGGTTATCAGTACAGTTTTTGCAATCTCTTTAAAATTTATCCCTCTTTTAAAGGAGGAATCAAGCCGTATCCTTCTTGCTCAAAGAGCTAGAGGGATAGATTTTGAACTGATGAATTTAAAAGAAAAACTAAAAAATATTCCTACACTCTTTTTACCGGTTATTATCTCAGGGATACATCACTCTATAAATTTAGCCACTGCTATGGAAGTTAGAGGTTATGGATACCCTGGGAAAAAAACCAGATATTATGAAAGTTTCATGGAGAAAAAGGACTATATCTACCTTATTTTGTCAT
>JAGNZR010000062.1 GCA_017984315.1 Fusobacteriaceae bacterium
ATGTGCTTTAAATTCACAAAAAGAAGTTATACAAAATTTTTCATCATTTATCTTTTTATGAAGAGATAAATCGGCACATCCTGAAATATGTCCTTTACCAGAAAATGTGTATTTTTCTACAGTTGGAGTTTCTACGGAATAATATATTTTATTTTCTAAAGCTTCTATAAAACATTGACGCAATTCTTGCTCACTCACTCTTTTTATTCCATTTGAATAGCTAGGAAAAATCAATTTAAATTCATTTTTTTTTAACATATTAATTCCACTATTCATAGCAAATAATTTTTGTGCTGTTTTCTTTACAATTTTTACTATATTAACATTATTCATTAAAACCCCTCCAAATAGTTTTCATTTTAGCAAAATGCAATTTTTACGTATTTCTATTCTAAATATTTATTTTCTCTCCAACCCTCAATTTATTTACTTTTAAAAATTTTCCTAAAATCCATGTAGCTAATTCCCCTGTACAATGTCCTAAATTGAGCATATTTATTTTTTCTGATTTTAATAAAAAAATTCCTCTTACTATATATATACTTTTAAAAATTATATTTCTTGTATGGATTCCACCAGATATTGAATTAATTTTGATATTAGGAAATTCTTCTTTAACTTTTTTTATTAACTCATAAAGTCCACAATGGCAGCATCCTGTAACTATATTTAAACTTCCATTTTCCATAGTTACTAAATGATACTCATGCTCAAAATAATCTCTTTTACCATCTATTTTACAAAATAAAGATGGTCTTTTTAGTTTTGTGTTAATCAGATAAATATTTTTAAAAATTTCTATTTTTTGGCCATCCACTCCACCATCTCGATTTTTAAAATTTCCAATATTCTTATAGAGAATACATCCCATTTTAAAATTATTACACGCTTCTTTATGAAAAATACTTTTTTCTCTCTCAAAAGAAGTTAAAAAATTATAACCTCCAAAATGATCGTAATGTCCATGTGAAACAATAAATTTGTCAACTTCATCAAAAAAAATACCAAATTTAATAGCATTCTTCTTAAAAATATCATATTGCCCTAAATCAAATATAATTTTTTTAGAATTAGTTTCAATATAAAGACTTAATCCTTTTTCTGAATTTAATTCTCTATTTTTAGATTTTTTATTTTCGACTAATGGAATGATTATCATTTTATTTTTCTCCATTTAATTATTTAAACTTATTATATGCCTTGGTGAACCTATTCTTTCTTACTTTTTTTATTTTAATTATACAATGTGACAAAATTTAATTTTTTAGCATTTAATTCATAATAATCACAATTTAAATTGTGATTAATTTTACCATTTTTTTTCTCTTCTTACTATCAGATGTTTCATCTCTGTTAAAAAAACAACTTTTCCTATATTCTATTAATAATTATTTTTTATATAAAAATAATCTAGTTTTGATGTTTTTTTATTTTTCAAAAAATAAAAAAGGAAACAAATTTTCAATATGATTTTTTGTTCCCTTTTTTCTAGTTTATATTTAATTTATTTTTGCCATTTACTCTATCATTTAATATTTGAAATAAATATATATTGAACTTAATATTATTGACTGTGCTACTACTACTACACCATATTTTAAAAATCTGTTAAATGAGATATCTATTCCTGATTTTTTTGCAATTGATGCACCAACTATATTGCAAGCTGAACCAAGCAGCGTCATATTTCCACCTAAACATGCACCAAATGACAGAGCCCACCAAAATGAATTTACATCTCCTGTAAAGTTTGGTATTAACTGCTGAATTACTTTTACGAAAGATAGTGCAAATGGAACTGCACCTAGTATTGGAGTTAGCCCTGCAGATAATAATAATATGAACTGAGATGTTAACTCTTTATCACCAGAAGTGACATTTAATATAATTTTTGCCAGCTCCTGCATTATTCCTAGTTTCTCTACTCCATCTACTAAAACAAATAAACCTCCAAAGAAGAATATTGTTTCCCACTCTATCTTTTTAAATATATGCTCAGGATGCTGTTCAGTTACTAATATTAGTATTGCAGAACCTGTTATAGAAATTATTGCAAGTCCTAAATGAGTTATTGCATTTGTTAAAAACCCTACTAAAACTATTCCAAATACAAACCCTGAAGCTTTTAAAAGTTTTGCATTTTTGATGGCTTTAGATGCATCAAGTTCCATTACAGAGGCTCTAAGTTCATTGGATACATGCATATCTTTTCTATAGAATAAAACTGCACTAACTAATAGAACAACCATATTTATAATAGCTAGCGGTGCTAAGTTTATTATAAAATCATTGAATCCTAATTTTGAAGCTGCTCCCACTACTAAATTTGGCGGGTCTCCTATAAGAGTAGCTGTTCCACCGATATTTGCGGCAAATATCTGCATCATAATAAATGGAAATGGATCAAGCTCTAATTGTCTTGCTAGAAGTATTGCTACTGGAACAATTAGGAGTATAGTTGTTACATTATCTAAAAATGCTGAACCAACTGCTGTTACTAAAGAAAGTGAAACTAATATTTTTATTGGTTCTCCCCTTGAAATTTGAGCAACTTTTATAGCCATCCATTGGAACATCCCACTTTCGGCCATTATCTCAACTATCATCATAAGTCCCATCAATAAAAATAGAATTTCTAAATTTAATCCTATTGCATGTAACGCTTCATGTTCGTCTATAATTCTTAAAATAACCATCATTCCTCCACCTAGCATGGCTACTAGAGGTTTTGGATATTTATCTCTAACTATAAAATAAAAAGTGACCACAAAAATAAGTATCCCGAGTAAAAATTTATAATGCACTTACTTCCTCCTTAATTACAATTCTGCAATTTTTTTAAAATTTCAAAGCTATTTATCATCCCTAAATATTTATTCCCATCTAATACGTATAATCTAGTTAATGATTTTTCAGATATTAAAAAGCAAATCTCCATAATAGACGTATTTGACTTTACTATAGCTTTTTCATTTTTTTTACAAATCTCTCCAACTTTTACAATCTTTTTATCTTTACAATACTCTTTGAAAGGCTGTCCAACTGTAACGAAATCAATATCATCAAACTCAGGCAGTTTAGGCATTCCATACCCAATCAACTCTTTTTCTGAAATCTCACCCATAAAATCACCATATCTATTTACTACAGGGAGTCCATGAACATTTTCAGATAGCAACCTTTTTTCAGCCTCTTCCAAAGTGATATCTGGGTCTATGGCTACAACATTTGTTTCCATTACATCCTCTGCTGTCATGTAATGTGTCAGCTCAATATTTGTTTTATCTAAAAATTTTAAAACTTGTGCTGCTCTTGTTGAGTTCTTAATATCTTTAATAAGCTCTGGATTACTTTTTGCCAGTTTTACAAAATTACTCATTACATTCAATATAATAGTATTATTTATTGAATCAGATATCATAAATACTGCTAATTTTATCTCATCCTCTTCATCTTTTCCTGCTATTTTCATTTTTATAGGATCTTTTAAAATTACAACTCCTGCAATAAAATCATGAAAATTTTCAATTCTTGCATGTGGAATTGCAATCCCTTCTCCAATAGCTGTAGATATTATTTTATACAATTAGTATGTATGTCATTATACATTTAATATATAATTATCATACAATCTTATAATCTTATAACTCTTTAATTCTTCTAACGCTTTTAATTCTTCTAACTCTCTTAAATCTCTGTGAAATTGAATTAAGGTTAGAGTGCCTTGCGACCTACAGGAGCACCAGCACTCGTTCTTAACCAATTTCATAACGCACTGGTTCTTAATACAATTTCATCTCCAAAAAATAAAAAAAACTCAGAAAAAATCTGAGCATAAAAAAAGCTTGGCAAATTCCTATTCTCCCGGGCAGCTTCCCACCAAGTACCTTCAGCGTTTACGGGCTTAACTTCTGGGTTCGAAATGTGACCAGGTGTACCCCCGTAGCTATTTTTACCAAGCTA
>JAGNZR010000002.1:0-28549 GCA_017984315.1 Fusobacteriaceae bacterium
TTTCTCCTCCACCATATGTTGCAGCTGAAGATGCATAAACATAATTTATATTTTTTTCTTGGCAGTATTTCCATAATTTTTTAGTATATTCATAATTGTTAGACATTAAAAAGTCTCCATCTTTTTCCGTTGTTGCAGAACAAGCTCCCATATGAACAATACCCGTTACTTTTTGGCTATTTTCTGAATTTGAAAGCCATGTAAAAAGTTCCTCTTTATCCACCCAGTCAGCATACTTTCTTTTTCTTAAATTAAGCCACTTATCCCCATCTCTTAATTTATCAACAGCAATTATATCTTCTCTACCCATCTCATTTAATTTCCATATAAAAGCACTTCCTATAAATCCTGCTGCTCCTGTAACTATTATCATATTTATCCACCTACCTATTTATTTAATTTCTCTTTTAAATACAGCATTTGAGAATAAGAAATTCCCTCTTGCCCAATCTCTATATTTGATCTATTTTTCCCATGAAAATCAGATCCACCAGTTATTACTAAATCATATTTTTTAGCTAACTCCAAATACTGGTTTCTCTGCTCTTTTGTATAAGAAGGGTACTGCACCTCTATCCCTTTTAAACCTTTTTCTTTTAGTTCTATAATTAATTTTTCAACTTCATTAATATTTTTTGAATACACATTTGGGTGTGCTAAACTAACAAAAGCTCCATTTTCGACTAATATCTCCACTGCCCTGTAAGGTGTAAAAGAGCCGTGTCCCTCATAAGCTACCCCATTTTTTCCTAAATAACTTTTAAAAGCTTCCTCTTTAGTATATACTAACCCTTTATTTACTAAAACATTAGCCATATGTAACTTACTGACAATATTCCCTTTAGCCTCTTTTTTTAACTCTTCCATAGTCAAATTTATTTTATATTTTTTTAAATTTTCTATAATTTTATGATTTCTTTCATCTCTTTTCAGATTAATCTTTCTTAAAATTTCTAAAAATCTCTCATCTTCAGTATTGATATAATATCCTAAAATATGTACATCTTTTCCTTCTAAACTGCTGGAAAATTCAATTCCAGGTATGAAATCTAACCCTAGCTCCTGGGCTTTTTCTTTCCCTGCTTTAATCCCATCTATAGTATCATGGTCCGTTATTGCAAACCCTTTCATCCCTTTTCTTAAAACCATCTCGGCTACTTCTTCTGGAGTAGTAGTCCCATCTGAAGCTGTTGTATGCAGGTGTAAATCATACATTTTTTTTATTTCTTTACTCTTTTTAAATTGGTTAACACAATTTATACATACACATGATACTCCATTATATACTTCAGGTACAAATTCAAAGAGCTCTTTATCAAATTGAACTTTTGTGCACCAACAATCAGTATGCTCAATTCCTTTCAGCATTCCGCAATTATTTTCTATCCCACATATAGGACAAATCCCTTTTTTCATTTTACACTCCTTTTTAGAGTTTTACTATATAAATTACTATAGGGGGAATCTCCCCCTATAGTAATTTTAATTAATCATCCCATCTATCCATAGTTGATAAATAGTCACTGTATGCCACATATAATGATTTAGCGTTTAAATTGTTAAACTCTAAGTCACCTTTATCCTTTATTGAATTAACTCTTACTAAATCTGCAGTTCTTGCTGATATCTCTGTGTTTAACCAAGCAACTTGATTAAAGAACTCTTCATTGTCAATAAAATCGTTTAATATCTTTCTTAAATCAGTTATATCATCTTCATCTAAATCTGCTTTATTTGATAATTCTACAATTTTATTCCACTGCTTTGTTTCTGCTACATTCTCCATTATATATCTAGATGGGTTTTGTACTCTCAGTCTTGAATCTTCTACCATTTTTACTACTAAACCTTTCCCATCTTTTATATTTTCATCATCTAAATAAAACTCTCTTTCAAGTTTTGAATTGTATTTGTAAACTAATGAATTAAATTTATCAAGATCCTCTTTCTCTATCTGCTTAGTCTTTAAGCTTTCTAAGAATTTAAACTCTTTTTCATCCATTTTCCCTGTCTTTCTTAAATAAATAATTGGTCTCTCCCCTCCATACCACTCTGGAATTAAAGAGTTTCTTTTTATTGAAGTAACCAGTGTATTCTCCCAATTTTTTGCCTCTTCTGGAGTATACTCTACCTCTTTAACTCTTGAACTACCAAATAGTGATGTGCATGAAGTTAATAAAATAAGTGATAATAATGATACTATTCTTATAAAATTTTTTTTCATTATAAAGCTCCTTTTTATATATTATCTTAATTTTTGGAATTTTAACTGAACTATTCTAATACTCTATTGCAACATTTAGAGTATGGTTTTCCGCTTCCACAACTGCAAATCTCTTCTCTATCTATTTCAGCTGCTTCTGTCTCAGGAATCTCTTCATCATCAGCTGATTTTACAACTATTTTGAATATAAATGATGTTGTTTCCTCTTTTATTGTTTCTATCATCTTACCATACATTTCACCTGATAATATCTTGTACTCTACAATTGGATCTCTTTGTCCATAAGAACGTAAATATATTCCCTCTCTTAGAGCATCTAAATTTTTAAGGTGTTCTCTCCATCTAGAGTCAACTATCTCTAATAAGATATATTTTTCAATATCTCTCATTAATCTAGTTCCAAACTCTCTCTCTCTAGCTTCATATTTTTCAATTACTTGGTTTATCAGTTTTTCTGTATACCCCTCAATTGTGAAAGATTTATACTCATCTAAATCAGTAATCTCTACGTCATATTTTTCATATAAGAAATTAGCTAACCCGTTTATATCCCAAGCCTCTTTATGTTCACCTACAAATCTTGTTATTACTGCAGTTTCTATAACGCTCTTAATCATATTAACAATACTCTCTTTTAGGTCCTCTTTTCCTATAGTAGTATTTCTGCTGTCATAAATGATTGTTCTTTGCTGATTCATTACATCATCAAATTCAAGTAGGTTCTTTCTAATTCCAAAGTTTCTTGATTCAATTTTTGTTTGAGCTGATTCAATTGATTTTGTTATCATTTTATGTGTTATAGGTTCCCCTTTTGGTAACCCTAATTTTTCCATCACTGCTATAACTCTTTCAGAACCAAACAGTCTCATTAAGTCATCTTCTAGAGATAAGAAAAATAATGATTCTCCTGGATCCCCTTGTCTTCCTGATCTTCCTCTTAATTGATTATCTATTCTACGAGATTCATGTCTCTCAGTTCCCAAGATGAAAAGCCCACCTGCTTCTTTTACAAGCTCTTTCTCCTCTTGACATTGAATTTTATACTTTTCAAAAGTTTCAGCAAACAATAAATTTTCATCTCTTCCAATCTCTTCCAATGTTAAAAACTCTGGATTACCCCCTAACATTATATCTGTTCCTCTTCCAGCCATATTTGTAGCTATAGTTACGGCCTTAAACCTTCCTGCTTGAGCAACTATTTCAGCTTCTCTTTCATGTTGCTTAGCATTAAGTACATTATGGGGTATATTTTTCTTTTTTAACTCTTCTGATAACTCTTCTGAACTTTTTATAGATATTGTACCAACAAGAACAGGCTGCCCTTTCTCATAAAGTTCTATTATTTTTTCAATAATAGCTTCTATTTTTTCCTCTCTTGATTTATAAACTAAATCTGCTTGATCTATCCTTTGAACTGGAAGGTTTGTAGGGATTATCACAACCTCTAAATTATATATATGCACAAACTCAGCAGCTTCTGTCTCAGCAGTTCCTGTCATACCTGCCAATTTTTCATACATTCTGAAATAGTTTTGCAGTGTAATTGTAGCTAAAGTTTGATTCTCTCCTGCAATATTTACATCCTCTTTAGCTTCAATAGCTTGGTGAAGACCATCAGAATATCTTCTACCTTCTAAAGCTCTTCCTGTAAACTCATCAATTATAACTACACGTTCATCTTTTAATAAGTAATCTCTATCTTTTATAAAAAGCTCTTTAGCTTTTAGAGCTTGGCTTAAATAATGAGTCAACTCTATGTGCTCTGGTGAGTATAGATTTTCTATTTTCAGCATCTCTTCAACTTTTGAAACACCTTTTTTAGTCAATGTTAAATTTTTAGATTTTTCATCTACTTCATAATCTCCCCAATCTGAATCAGGTATATTCATCTCTTTTTTCAGTTTTACATCTGTAATTTTTTCAGTTTTATAGCTTCTTTCTAATCTAGCAGCTACTTGGCAGAAAATTTTATACCATTTTGTAGTTTCTGAAGCTGCACCTGAAATGATCAGTGGTGTTCTTGCCTCATCTATAAGTATAGAATCCACTTCATCAACTATACAATAATTTAGTTTTCTTTGAACTTTATCCTCTAGTTTTCCTACCATATTATCTCTTAAGTAATCAAATCCAAATTCTGAATTTGTACCATATGTAATATCCGAATTATAAGCATCTATTCTCTCTTGAGTTGATATAGAGTTTAAAATAACTCCTGATGTTAATCCTAAAAACTCATATACTCTTCCCATTATGTCTCTATCTCTTTTTGCAAGATAGTCATTTACAGTTATTATATGAACCCCTTTTCCAGTTAAAGCGTTTAAATACACAGGACATGTTGCAACTAAAGTTTTTCCCTCTCCTGTTTTCATCTCTGTAATTTTTCCTTCATGAAGAACTATTCCACCTATTAACTGTACATCATAGTGTCTAAGACCTAAAACTCTTTTTGACGCTTCTCTAACAGTTGCGAAGGCTTCAACTAAAATATCGTCTAACGTCTCCCCTTTAGCTAACCTTTCTTTAAATAATACAGTGTTATTTTTTAACTCATCATCGCTGTAATTTAAAAATTTATTTTCTAAAGCGTTAATTTCATAAACTTTTTTAGTAATTCTAGTTACTTCTCTGTCATTTTTTGTTCCAAATATTTTTTTCATAAATGATTTTATCATTGCATTTTCCTTTCAACTCTCATATTTTTATTTTAATTTAATACTAATACTTTATCACATTTTGAGATTTTTTCAAGAATAGTATAACATATACATAAATATTTATCCATTTAATATAGCCAAAAACTCGCTCTCTGTTAATATTTTAACAGTATCTATTTTTTCTGCCTTTTCTAATTTGCTACCTGCATCCTCTCCAACAACTAAATAATCCAATTTTTTATTAACACTACCTGATATTATTCCACCTTTTTTTTCAACCTCTTTTTGTGCTTCATCCCTTGTAAAAAGGCTCAATTTCCCAGTAAATAAAAAACTTTTGTCTTTAAATATAGAATTCTCTCCTTGATTTTCGTTTAAACTTTCCTCTTTTTGGGAAAAATTTACTCCATACTCTCTTAATTTTCTTATAATTTCAATAAAATTTTCATTTCTAAAAAAATCGTATATGGATTTAGCACTTTTACTTCCAACTCCATCAATTTGAATAAGTTCATCAATCTCCATATTAGACAGTTCATCTAAATTTTTTGCAGCTTTAGCTAAATTTTTCGCTAAAAATTTTCCTACAAATGGGATTCCCAGAGAGTATAGTGTTTTAGAAAATTCATTATTTTTGCTTTTTTCTATACTTTCAAGAAGGTTTTCTACACTTTTTTCCCCCATTTTTTCCATCTGCTTTAACTCATCACTATGATTTTTTAAAAGGTAGATATCTGATACATCTTTTATATACCCTTCATCTATAAGTCTTTCTACTATTTTTGTCCCTAAACCAATTATATTCATCCCATCACGAGATACGAAATATTCAATACCCCCTTGGACTTTTCCTGGACAAATATGATTAGGGCATTTTAAATCAACATTTCCTTCCTCTTTTATTAAAGCTGTGCTACAAACTGGACAGTGTGTAGGTGGCATTATCTCTTTTTCCAACCCTGTTCTAAGTTCAATAACAGATTTTACAACTTGTGGGATTATCTCTGCTGCTTTTTCTATGAAAACTGTGTCACCAATTTTTATATCCTTCCTTACAATTTCATCAAAGTTATGTAAACTAGCTCTTTTTACATTACTACCTGACAAGTTCACCTCTTGCAGCTCAGCTACTGGGGTTATTTTTCCTGTTCTTCCCACTTGCCAAGTTATATCTAAAAGCTTAGTTGTTATCTGTTTTGCCGGGAATTTATATGCAATTGCCCATCTTGGAGATTTTGTTGTATTTCCTAACTCCTCCCATACAGACATATTATCTACTTTTATTACAAGACCATCTGTTTCGTAATCTAATTTTTCTTTTTCTAACTCCCAATATTTTATTCTACTCTCTAACTCTTCTATTTTTTTTAAATTTTCACAAATACCAGTTGTTTTTATCCCTAATTTGCTGATAAAATTTATGCTTTCTATATGAGTTTTAATTCCATAATTTTCAGCTTCAACTAAAAAATAAAAGTAAGCATCTAACTCTCTTTCTGCTACAATTTTAGAATCTAACTGCTTTAAAGTTCCTGCCGCTGCATTTCTAGGATTAGCAAAAAGTTCTTCACCTTCAGATATTCTTTTTTCATTTATTTTTTTAAACTGCGACAGGGGAATTATTATCTCCCCCCTTACTTCTAAATCAATTTTTTCTTTTAAATATTTAGGGATACTTTTTATCTCTAGTACATTTTCAGTTACATCTTCTCCAATAAATCCGTCTCCACGAGTTATTGCTCTTTCTAACTTACCATTTTCATAAATAACACTTATGGATAACCCGTCTAATTTTAGTTCTAAATCATAAGTTAAATCTATATTTTCCTTATTCACATTTTTTTCTATCCTCTCTATAAAACTAGAAACTTCATCTAAATTATAGCTGTTAGATAGTGATAACATCGGTTTTTTATGTGGTATTTTCTGAAATTTGCTCTCTCTTAAAGAGGACCCCACCTGATCTATTGGACCACTTTTTTCCTGCAAACTAGAGAGGTTATACTCTGCCTCCAGTGCTTCTAATTTTTTGATTATTATATCATATTCAACATCTGATATTATTGGATTATTTTTTGTATAATAAAAATAATTATATTTTTCTATCTCCTCTCTTAATTTTAAAATTTCTTTTAAAATATCACTACTTTCCTTATCTATCTCTTTATCATTATTTTTTATGTAAGTTTCATCTATAAATAATTTCATTTTTTAGCAGCCACCCTCTCACTATTTATGCAATATTAAGTTAAAATTAATTTTTATATAATTATACAGATTATAACATTTTAAATTCTTATTTACTAATAAAAAAAGGAATATCACTATTGGATTTTCCTTAATTTTTATTATTTATATGGTACAACTCTTCCACTAGTTTTATAGGGGATATACCTTCTATTTTTCTTATAAGAAGCAATTTTTTCCTCTTTTAAAATTATATCTTTTGAAGAGATATTTTTAGCTTTCCGCTTTTTTATAAGGTATATATTTCTTGCGTATATTATTACCCCTGGAGCTTGTCCTAAAATGAAAACAGGGTCTTTTTTAGATATTGCATAGATCAGTAAAATTAAACTTCCAAGTATGCTCAGTACCCAAAAAGAGAAAGGTATCACACTTTTTTTTTGTTTTTCTGAAACATACCATTGCACTAAAAACCTAGCTGAAAATAACGCTTGACCAAAAAATCCTATTACCATAAGTATATTTATATTCTTTAAATCCATTCTTTTTTTTATTCTCCCTTTACTTTGTAGTGAAGCATCTTTTTCCCCATCCATCTAACAGCAAAACAATCTGAAAAAGCCTTTAAAGCCCTTCCAAATACTTTATATTTTGAAACACCGTAAAGTCTGTCGTAGTGCCTTACTGGAACCTCTATGACTTTATATCCTCTATACCTTGCTAAAGTTGGCAGAAATCTGTGCATCCCATTAAACATTTGATATGATTTTGCAACCTCTTTTTTAAATAGTTTTAAAGGGCACCCTGTATCTTCTATATTATCATTTGTTATTAAATTTCTAAATCCATTTCCTAATTTTGAAGCTAATTTTCTTTTAAAACCATCCTCTCTAGTTGCTCTCTTACCATTTACCATATCATATTCTGGCACAAATTTTAAAAGTTCATAAATATCTTCAGGATCAGTTTGTAAATCTCCATCCATCATTACAATTAATTCACCTTTTGCTTTTTGGAATCCACAGGCAATCCCTGCACTTTGCCCTGCATTTTTTTCAAAATGATATGGTACAACATGTGGATTTTCTGTTTTCAATCTTTCTAACAATTCATAGCTACCATCATTACTTGCATCATTAACAAAAACAATTTCATATTCTTTAAATTTTTTTTCTAATGATGCTGTAACTCTTTCCACCATAGGATTTATATTTTCTAATTCATTATATACTGGAATAACTACTGATATTTCCATTTTTTTTACCCCTTATTTATATTTTTTTATACTACTAATCTTCTTTATATTTTTTATTTATCTTTAATGTAACAAACCTTTATGAAAAATTAATGAATTTTTTAAAATACTTTTACTATTTTTTTTATTTGGAATATAATAACACAAAATATAATCTTTTTAATTGGCGGTGGCACATGTATGAAAAAAATATTATTGATTGAAGATAATATTAAAATAAGACGATATTTAGAATTAGAATTAAAAGATGCCGGTTATAGTGTAATAAGCAAAGAGAATGGTATTTCCGGTTTAGATGAAGCTAAAAAAAATAGTTATGACATTATTTTATTAGATTTAGGGTTACCTTTCCTTTCTGGTGAGGAAGTTTGCAAAAAAATAAGAGAGTTTTCTAATACCCCTATTATAATTTTAACAGCTAAAGATGAAACTTTAACAAAAGTTACACTATTGGATATTGGTGCTAATGACTATATTACTAAACCTTTTATTATTGAGGAACTTCTAGCTAGAATGAGGGTTTGCTTAAGAAAAAATTCTTCTGAAAATGAAAGTAATTCCAATAATTTTCTTGCATATAATAATATAAAAATTGATTTAATTCAAAAAATGACTTTTATTGATAATACTCCTATACAGCTCACTAAAACTGAGTTTTCACTTCTGCATTATTTAATCCTTAATAAAGAGCTGCTTCTCACAAGAGATCAAATTATATCTAATGTTTGGGGATACGATTATCTTGGAGATGAAAAAATTGTAGATGCATACATAAAAATTTTAAGAAAAAAACTTTCTATTGACTGTATAAAAACAGTTCGTGGTTTTGGGTATATATTAAAAAAGGAATAAAAATTAAAAAATTAATTTTAGGAGCATTAATTTTATCAACAGCTATTTATGCAGGTTCGCACAGAGATGGAGTTTACAGTGGGTATCACAATAACGAAGTGGAAGTTGAGTTTACTCTTAAAGGGGATAAGGTTGAAAGTGCAAAGTATAAAACTTTAACTTACAAAGGGGTAGATTATTTAAAAGATGCAACAGTAAAAAGATTTATTGTATAGGTTATACTAAATTTAAAAAAACTTATTGACAAAAACATAAAAAAAGAGTAAAGTTCATAACAACAATAAAAAACGGAGGGGTGTATATGAAATTAGTAATTACAAAAAATCAAAAGAATAGTGTAACAAAGTTCCATCATCACCATCATCATAGATAGAGAGTTTGTATTATGAAATTTTACTCATAAGATACAGACTCACTTTTCATTTAAGAAAAAATGAGTCTGTATCTAAGATGGGTGTTTTATACATAGAGCCTACTTAGATATATTTCTAGGTAGGTTTTTTTTATACAATTTTTTCAGTGAAGATGGTAACAAATAAGGAAAATAAAAAATTAAAAGAAGAGGAGTGATTAAAATGAAAAAGTTTTTATTAATAGTATTAGGGGTTATTTTTATGGGAGTACAACTATTTGCAGGGGATCTATCAGTTGAAAGAGTTCAGAAAAAAGGTGAGTTAGTTGTAGGACTTGATGATACTTTTGCACCAATGGGATTTAGAGATGAAAAGGGTGAGATAATAGGTTTTGATATAGACCTTGCAAAAGAGGTTGGAAAAAGAATGGGAGTTAAAGTTAAATTTTTACCATGTGATTGGGATGGAATTATTCTGAGTTTAAATAGTAAAAAAATAGATGTAGTTTGGAATGGAATGACAATTACAGAGAAGAGAAAGGAGCAGATAAACTTTTCTAAACCATACTTTACAGGGGAGCAAGTTATTATAACAAGAGGGGAGAGTGAAATTAAAACTCCTTCAGATTTAAAAGGAAAAGTTGTGGGATTACAAATGGGAAGTTCATCATATTTTGCTCTTGAAAAAAATCGTATTTTTAAAGAGATAAAAGAAGTGAAAAATTATCCTGAAAATGTTTCAGCCTTATTAGATTTAAAAGCTGGAAGGGTAGATGCAGTTATAGTAGATTCAATGGTAGGAAACTATTATATAACAAAAGAGAATGAAAAATCAGCAAAAAAAATCTATAAAACATTAGAAACTCCAATTACTGTAGAACCAGAATACATAGGGGTAGGGATAAGAAAGAGTGATATAGATTTAAAAGAGAGAATAGATAAAGAGATAAAAAATATGAAAGAAGATGGAACTTATGATGTAATTTATAAAAAATGGTTTGGAGGAAAATAATTATGATAAATATTTGGTTTTATATACTAAAAGGGGTAAATATGACACTATTAATATTTGGGTTAACAGCTATTTTAGGGATACCTCTTGGAATGAGTTTAGCTCTTTGTGGAACATCTAGAAAACTTTGGTTGAAAAAAATAATTGGATTTTATACATGGCTTTTTAGAGGAACTCCACTAATGTTGCAACTATTTTTTGTATATTATGGGCTACCATCATTTGGAATAGTATTAGAACCAGTTACTGCAGCTGTAATAACTTTTGTTATAAATTATGGTGCTTATTTTTCAGAGATATTTAGAGGGAGTCTATTAAGTATAGAGGATGGGCAGTATGAAGCTTCAAAAGTTTTAGGGATGAACTATTATCAAACTATGACAAGAATTATAATCCCTCAAAGTTTAAGAGTTGCAATCCCAGGGATTGGAAATGAACTTTTAGGTTTAATAAAAAATACCTCTCTGATTTCAACTATTGGAGTTGGAGAGATTCTTAGAAATTCAAGGGAGATTGTAACTCGTGAATTTACAATAATTCCTTTTCTAGTATGTGGGTTAATCTATTTGATTTTATCTACAGGGATAGAGATTTATTTGAAAAGTTTAGAAAGAAAGGTGGGGATATAGATGGTTGTTCAAGTAAGAGATTTAAGAAAAAATATAGGTGGATATGAAATTTTAAAAGGAATTGATTTCAATGTGAAAAAAGGGGAAGTTTTATCCCTTATAGGTCCCTCTGGAAGTGGAAAAACCTCTCTTTTAAGAACACTTGTAGGTTTAGAAAAAGTTAGTTCAGGGGAGATAAGTTTTTTTGAAAAAACTTATCAGAAAGGGATGATATTTCAAAACTTTAACCTTTTCCCTCACAAAAATGTTTTAGAAAATATAACTGAAGCTCTAATAACTGTGGATAAAATAGATAAAGAAAATGCAAAAGAGATTGGAAGAGAGGTATTAAAACTTGTAGGTTTAGATGGAAAGGAAAAGCAGATGCCTAAAACTTTATCTGGAGGTGAGAAGCAAAGAGTGGCAATTGCAAGGGCTCTTGCTAAAAAACCAGATATTTTATTTTTAGATGAACCAACATCAGCTTTAGATCCTGAAATGTCTAGAGAGGTTTTAAATGTTATAAAAACCTTAAAAGATGGAAAGATGACTATGGTATTAGTAAGTCACGAGATGAAATTTGTAAGGGAGATTTCAGATAGAGTAATTTTTATGGAAAGGGGGAAAATTGTAGAGGAGAGAGATTCTAAAAATCAATTTACAGATTTTTCTCAGAGGATAAGGGATTATATTTTATAAAAATTTTATTGACTAAAATATTTGAATAGTGTATGATAAGCAACAATACTACAAGAAAAAAGTATTTCAAAAGTGAACAACTAAATAAAAACAAACCTTATAGAGAGAGATGGAGGGACAGGCCCTGTGAAATCTCAGCAACCAGTTTATACTACGGTGCTAATTCCTGCAAGCAGAGATGTTTGAAAGATAAGGGGAACTATTTTAATATATAAAAATATTAAACTAAACCTCTTTATCTATAATGGGATAGAGAGGTTTTTTTATTTATGATACAGGGGGAAGGATGATACATTTAAAAAATTTATAAAAAGTATATAAAGCTAAAAGTGGAGATGTTCATGCAGTAAAAAATGTGACGCTTCATGTTGAAAAAGGGGAAGTTGCAGGGATAATAGGGTATAGTGGTGCAGGAAAAAGTAGTCTTATTAGATGTATCAATCTTTTATTATCCACGCCTTAGTTATAACAATTGTAAACCTAATAGGATTTTCAGCAATAGCTGGAACTGTTGGTGGAGGGGGACTAGGAGATTTTGCAATAAAAAAATTAAAACATTAATAAAAAAATGTAGAAAATAAATAAATAAATAAATAAAAATAAAATTAATAAAAAAAAGGAGTAATTTATGAAAAAAATATCAAATGAGCTCTCTAAAAATTACTTTTTTATAATGGCAATAGTAACTATTCTGTATATCATTCCTATTTATTATATTGCTAGCTATCAATATTCCTACACTAGAAAAGAGATTTATAATGTTTCTAATTTTTTAGAACATGAATTTTCAGAGCCTGAGCACAGCAATTTGAGCTATTTCCTTTCTGAAATTTTAGAAGAGAGCCCTTCTATTGCTGATGTCTCTATTGTTGTTACTTACGGCGATACTATATTCAAAGATAAAAATCCTCCTGAACTTGGAAAACTTCAATTTAAAGATAAAATTCAATATTATAATTTAAAATACTGGGTATTAAATAAGCAGATAAAAACACAAAATAACGGCATTGTAGAAGTTAGGATAATTAAAGAGTTGACACCATTAATCGAGTTTTTTGAAAATCTAATTTCAATCTCTATTTTAGTTCTTGTTGCTTTGCTGCTTTTATGTTCTAAAATTATAATTAAATTTTATAATGACTTCATTCCTGAACTAAAAAAAATAGAGAAAATTTCTGATACTATACAGCTAGAATCTTTTAATACTGTAATTCCAAATTTTAATATTGATATTAAATATGAAGAGTTTTCCAGCATTACTAATTCTTATCAAAAGATGTTAGAAAGATTAAAAAAACAATCTGAATTACAAGTTGATTTTGTCAATAGTGCTTCTCATGAATTAAAAACTCCTATCTCTATTTTAAAAAATTATTCTTCCCTTTTAAAAAAATATGCTCATACTAATCCTTCATTATTAAATGAGTCTATTGAAACTATGAGTGGGGAGATAAATAATATAGAAAAACTTGTTCAAAGACTACTTTTTTTATCTAAATACGGGGATAAAAGCATTGTTTTTTCTGAAGAGATTATTAATTTAAATGAAGTGATTGAAGATGTTATTCAAGAATTAACTATTCTTCACCCTGACCAAACCATATATTTTGAAAAAAAGGATTGTTTTATCAACACTAATTGGGTTTTATGCAAACAAGTAGTAAGAAATATTTTAGAAAATGCAATAAAATATGGGAGAACTAACCCTATCAATGTATATTTAGCTTACAATTTAAAAAATGCCAATGTTTATATTGAAGATAGTGGCATTGGTATAGAAAAACAAAATATAAAATTTATTTTTAATAAATTTTATAGAGTTAATAACTCAGACAGTATAAATGATAGTGGCTACGGGCTCGGTCTTCCTATTGTTAAAGCTATTATTACATCTTTAAAAGGAGCTATTTTTATTAACAGTACTTTCAATAAAGGAACTATTGTTAAAATAATATTTAAAAGATGAAATTATTAAATAATAATTTGTTCTATTTTAAAAAAAATGCTATAATATATAGTAATATTCCTAAATTTATTGGAGGTTTTTATGAATCATATTTTAGCCTTTGGACATAGAAATCCTGATACAGACTCAATTTGTTCTGCTATCTCTTTTTCTAAATTGAAATCTCAACTTGGAGAGAAAATACTCCCTTATAGGCTTGGCGAATTAAGTAAAGAGACTTTGCATGTACTCAATTATTTTGGAGTTGAAGCTCCAAAACTTCTTTCAACAGTTAGCCCTCAGATTTCTGATCTCACTAGAGTTGAAAAAAAAGTTCTTCATATAAATAGCTCCCTTAAAGAAGCTTTAGATATTATGACAAAGGAAAATATCTCTAGCTTACCAGTTGTAGACAATAAAAATCATTTAAAAGGGATGATTTACATCTCTGATATAGCTAATACTTATTTAAATCTTGAACATGAAGACCTTTTCACAGGGTTTAGTGCAACATATGAAAGTTTGAAAAATATTCTTAATGGAAGTGTCATTAGTGGCGAGTTCCCAACTGGTATTATTGAAGGAACTCTTCGTGCAGTATCTCAACTAGATAAAACTCTAAAAGGGGATATTGTTCTTACAACTACTATGGTTGATGGTATAGACAGAGCAATTGTAGCTGGTGCAAAACTTATTATTGTTTGCGGTGAAGAAGGAGATTATGTTTCTCGTCGTGAAAATATTAACTGCTGCATTTACAAAGTTAATTCAACTCTATTTAAAACTATTAGACTGATAAGTCAGTCTATCTCAATCTCATCTATAATGAGAGTTACAGGTTTTTACACTTTTAAAACTGACGATTATTTGCATGAGATAAGAGATATTATGAAAGAAGCTACTCAAACTAACTTCCCAGTTATTGATAAATTTGGAGCTGTCTATGGAACAATTAGAACAAAAAACCTGATAAATTTCACTAGAAAAAAAATTGTTTTATTAGACCATAATGAAAAATCTCAGTCAGTTGATGGAATTCAAGATTCCTCAATAATTCAAGTTATTGATCATCATAAGTTTGCAAATTTTGAAACTAATGAACCTGTAAAAATCAATGCAGAAACAGTTGGTTCTACATGTACAATAGTCTATGGGCTATATAAAGATCTTAATATTGTCCCAGATAAAGTAACTGCTGGATTGCTAATGAGTGCAATTCTTTCTGATACTTTAATCTTCAAATCTCCTACATCTACTGAGAAAGATGCTCAGTTTGCAAAAGAGTTAGCAAAAATTGCAGAAATTGATGACTTTGAAAAATTTGGTATGGATATGCTAATTGCTGGAACATCTCTTGATGATATGTCAGCTGAAGCGATTATTCATGCTGATATGAAAGATTTTATCATGGGTGAATTCAAACTTTCCATATCACAAATTAATACAGTAGATATAGAAGGAGTTTTAAAAAGAAAGGATGAGATTATTAAATCTTTAGAACATGAACTTTTAGATAAAAATTGTGCTCTTTCACTTTTAGTAATTACAGATATTATAAATTCTGGTTCTATGCTACTTGTTGTAGGTAAAAATCAATATATAGTGGAAAAAGCCTTCAACATTGAGCTAAAAGATGGAACTACTTGGCTAAAAGGTGTTGTATCTAGAAAGAAACAAGTCGTGCCTTTTTTAATGGCTGCAATTCAAAGTTTAGAAGAATAAATTAAAATTAATTAGGAGAGTGTATGTTTTTACCTACTACACAGGATGAACTAAAAAAATTAAACTGGAAAGAGTTAGATATCATTCTAATTTCTGGGGATACATATATAGATTCATCTTATAATGGGTCTGCTGTCATTGGTAAGTGGCTACTTAAACATGGATTTAAAGTAGGGATTATTTGCCAGCCTGACATCAACTCTGATATTGATATTAAAAGACTTGGTGAACCAAAACTGTTTTGGGCAGTATCTTCAGGTTGTGTTGACTCAATGGTTGCTAACTATACAGCTACAAAAAAGAGGAGACAAAAGGATGATTTTACCCCTGGTGGTGAAAATAACCGTAGACCTGACAGAGCTGTTATTGCTTATACAAACCTTATTAAAAGATATTTTAAAAATTCTGCCACTCCTGTTGTTTTAGGTGGAATTGAAGCCAGTCTTAGAAGAGTGGTTCATTATGATTTTTGGAGTAACTCACTTAGAAGATCTATCCTTTTTGATGCAAAAGCTGATATTATCTCCTATGGAATGGGTGAAAAATCCATGTTAGAGTTGGCTAATTGCTTGAAAAGCGGCAGACGTTGGGAAAATATAAAAGGTTTATGCTATATCTCTAAAGAAAATAAAAAAAATTATTTAGAGCTGCCATCATATGAAGAGTGTGTTAAAGATAAAAATAAATTTATTGAAGCTTTTGAAATTTTTTATACTAATTGTGATCCTATAACTGCTAATGGACTATCTCAACTTCATAACGACAGGTACTTAATTCAAAACCCTCCTGCTGAGAATTTTACAACAGAGGAGTTAGATGAGATTTATGGTATGGAGTTTGAAAGAACTGTTCACCCTTATTATCTAAAAGATGGAGTTGTTCGTGCTTTGGACACAATAAAAAACTCCGTCACTACACATCGTGGTTGTTATGGTGAGTGTAACTTTTGTGCCATTGCAATTCACCAAGGAAGAACTGTAATTTCAAGAAGTGAAGACTCAATCATTAAAGAGGTTGAAACTTTAACAAAAAGTAAAGAGTTTAAAGGGAACATTTCTGATGTAGGTGGACCTACTGCCAATATGTATGGAATTGAATGTCCAAAAAAATTAGCTAAAGGAAGCTGCAAAAATAAAAGGTGTCTTTACCCAGAAACTTGCAGTGCTTTGCCATTAAACCACTCTAGACAGATTAAACTACTAAAAAATTTACAGAAGATTCCTGGAATAAAAAAGATTTTTATCGCTTCAGGGATAAGATACGATCTCATTTTAGATGATAAAAAATGTGGAACGCAGTATTTAGAAGAGCTAATAAAAAATCATATATCAGGGCAGATGAAAATCGCACCTGAACATACAGAGGATAAAATTTTATCTCTTATGGGAAAAAAAGGGAAAGATTACCTTATAGATTTTAAAAATAAATTTTATGAGATTAATAAAAAACTTGATAAAAATCAGTTTTTAACATACTATTTAATAGCTGCTCATCCTGGGTGTGATGAGAAAGAGATGAATAATTTAAAGAGATTTGCTGCTCACGAACTGCGTTTGAATCCTGAGCAAGTACAAATTTTTACTCCAACACCATCTACATATTCATCTTTAATGTACTACACAGAATTAAATCCTTTTACTGGAAAAAAACTTTTTGTTGAAAAAGATATTAATAAAAAACAGAAACAAAAAGATGTTATTACGGATAAAAGTTACAATAAAAAATGATAATTAATTAGGAGGTAATAAATTGAAACCTATCGTTGCAATCGTTGGGAGACCTAACGTTGGTAAATCTACTCTTTTCAATAAACTAGTTGGGGATAGAGTAGCTATTGTTGATGACCAGCCAGGTGTTACTAGAGATAGACTTTATAGAGAAACTGAATGGAATGGTACAGAGTTTGTTTTAGTTGATACTGGAGGACTTGAACCAAGAAATAATGATTTTATGATGACAAAAATTAAACAACAAGCAGAGGTTGCTATGACCGAAGCTGATGTTATTTTATTTATTGTGGATGGTAAAGCAGGGCTTAACCCTTTAGATGAGGAGATCTCTTATCTTCTTAGAAAAAAACAAAAACCTGTTGTGTTATGCGTTAACAAAATTGATAACTACTCTACTCAAAAAGATGATATTTATGATTTCTGGGGATTAGGGTTTGAACATTTAATTCCTATTTCAGGGGAACATAAAACTAACTTAGGAGACATGCTAGATATTATCGCTTCTCTTGTTTCTAAAGTTGAAATCATTGAAGAGTATGATGATTCTTTAAAACTGGCTATTATTGGAAGACCAAATGCTGGAAAATCTTCTCTTGTTAATAGACTTGCTGGTGAAGAGAGAACTATTGTAAGTGAAATTGCTGGAACTACTAGAGATGCTATTGATACTTTAATAGAATTTAATGATAATAAATATACTCTTATTGATACTGCAGGTATTAGAAGAAAATCTAAAATTGAAGAGAGTCTAGAGTATTATTCTGTTTTAAGAGCTATAAAGACTATCAAAAGAGCTGATGTCTGTCTTTGGATTCTAGATGGAAAAGAGGGACTTACTGAGCAAGATAAAAGAATTGCTGGTATAGCTTATGAAGAGAGAAAACCTATAATTATTGTTGTTAATAAGTGGGATGCTATTGAAAAAGAAAATAATACAATGACTAAAATGAGAGAGCATTTATATGCTGAACTTCCTTTTTTAAGCTATGCTCCAATAGAGTTTGTTTCAGCACTTACAGGACAAAGAACTTCTAAATTATTAGAACAAGCGGATAAAGTATTTGATGAATATACTAAGAGAATTTCTACAGGACTTCTTAACACAGTTATTAAAGATGCTATAATGATGAACACTCCACCTACAAGAAAAGGTAGAGTTGTTAAAATTAATTATGCTACACAAATTTCATCAGCTCCACCAAGATTTGTGCTATTCTGTAACTATCCAGAGCTTGTACACTTCTCATATTCAAGATATATTGAAAACAAATTAAGAGAAGCTTTCGGATTTGAAGGTTCCCCTATTGATGTTATCTTCGATCATAAAAATGACAAAAGTGAATAATTACACTTTTTAAAACTATTTATGGAGGGGTTATCATGAAAAAGATTTTTACACTATTATTTTTAACTTTAAGTACAGCTATATTTTCTGCCACACAATATAAAGATGGACTTTATGTTGTGAAAGCTGAAAAACCTAGTTATGATTGGTATTCAGTTATAGAAATTACTATCTCTAATGGTTCTATTTCTAAAGTTGAAGCTGAAGATTACAATATAAAAAATGAAAAAAGGACTAATGATACTGCTGGGAATCAATATATGAAAAGTAAATACGGATATGATTTCACAGATGTTGTAGCTAATTTCACAAAAAAATTAATGGTAAATGGTAATTTATCTACTGTTGATGCAATTGCCGGTGCTACTCTTAGTAATAATATTTATAAATCTTTAGCTACACAAGCTTTAAAAAAAGCTGAAACTGGTAGTACTAGCCAAAGTATAATTAATTCTAAATAAAAATCTAAATAAAACTTATTTAAATATGAAAAATTCTATTCATAATTAAATAAGTTTTTGTTTCAATAAGAATTTTTAAACATTTTCATATTTTTATTCGTCAAAATACTAGTATCTTTTACTAAATAAATATAAAGGTGGTTTTAAATGAAAAAATTAATCATGTTAGGATTTTTAACAATATGTATAACTGCACTATCTATACAATATAAAGATGGAGTTTATACAGCACAAGCTTCTAAGCCTTACCATGGTTGGGCATCTATTGTTCAGCTTACAGTGAAAAACGGAGAGGTATCTGAAATCATAATTGAAGATTTTGATAAAAATAATGTAAAAAGATCTGATAATGTCTCAGCTAATGAGCAATTAAAAAAAGATATCGGTACTACTTATCCTGAAATAGTTACAAACTTTAAAAATCAATTTATGGCTAAAAAAAATGTTAGTGACATAGATGAAATAGCTGGGGCTACTAAACAAAATAAAATATTTAAAAACCTTACTAAAGCAGCACTTGATAATGCTGAAAAAGGGGATACTACAAGAGCTATATTTGACGCTAGATAGGAGATTTTGAACTTTATGAAATATTTAATAAGTAATATTAAGTTAAGTAAACTTCTTCTCTCTTCTGCAAATATTTTGAAAGAGATTCATGGAAGTATTAAACAGGATTTTTCTAATTTTAAGTTTAGAGATGAATTGATTTTTGGTTTCTCTAATAAAGGTTATTCTGAAATTTTCAAAAGAAACTTTTTTACTTTACTAATGCTATCTGTGCTTTTAGAATCTAAGCTCTCTAAAGATAAAGTAATCAGCTATGGAAAAATTATTTTTTTACTTAGGCAAATAGTGACTTCTACAGATAATATTATTGATGTTGAAGATAAAGGGGATATAAAATTTAAAAATTTAACTAACATTATTGTAAAAAATAATTTTTTATCTTTAATGTGCCAAGATTTATTGACAAAAGAGTGTTTGAAAGTTTCAAATGGAAATTTAGAACTTAGCAATAAAATTTTAGAAGAGCTTTATTCTATTGCTTTCAGTGAAAACCTAAGAGATTCTCACTTATATACTAGTTATCCTGATTCAAAATTTATATTAAATAAAATTCATAGTGGAATCGGGGGCAAGCTTTTAGAAATAAGTCTAGTTGCACCTAATTATATTGAAAATAATTCCCAAATTAATAATTTTTCTTCTGGACTTTATGAAATTGGGATGAGTTTGCAGGCTATCGATGATTTATTTGATATTCAAGAAGATATCGATGCAAATAAAATTAATTTAGCATTAGGAAAATTTTTAGAAGAAAATATAGATATTAGTGAAGCTGATTTTCACTCTTTAGATGATACTTTCTCTAAAAAATTTTTAGAAAAAATTGTAGAGTCTGCTTATCATGGGTTTTTTATTTTAAGTAATAATGGTTTTCCTATCTCTCACTCTGATGCTAAACAAATGTTAAAAAAGCTTTTTAAACTAAGGGGTCTTGAGCAATATGTTGAAATTATTAAGTAGTATCTTATTTATATTCTTGTTTCAATTTTCATTTTCATCTGATGATCCTTATATAGGTTATTGGATGATGCCTAATAAAAAAGTAGTTATTGAGATTGAAAAATATGAAAATGAGTATATTGGTCATGTTCGTTGGTTAAAAAATTTAAAATACCCTGTAGGGGATAAAATGGAAGGGGTAGAGCAAATAGATCGAAATAACCCTGATATTAATCTGCGCAATAGAAAAGTTTTAGGATTAAAAGTTGTTGGTGGATTGCAATTAGATCCATCTAATAATAAATTATTTGGTGGGTGGATTTATGATTCTTGGAATGGAAGAGAGTACCATGGATCTGCTGAGGTTATTGATAGCAACACTTTAAAATTAAAGGGTTCTATTGATAAATGGGGTATACTCAGCCACTCTATGACTATTAAAAGAGTTAAGTTAATTCAAAATAAAAATTGATTTTTTAATAAAAAAAAAGTCCTATGTAAAAGATATAAAACTCTTACAGAGAGCTTTTTTTTGTTATACTATAAATAAAAATTTGATTCTTTTAAAATTTAATAACCAGCTTTTTTCTCTGTTGTTGCCGGCACCGTTGCTGGTGGAGTTGTATTTACAACATTATTATGTGTTGCTTGCATCATTTTAGTTTTTGCTTTTGACATTATTTTAGCATTTTCTTCATTTAATTTTCCAATTTTATTCCAGTCAGGTTTTTCTGAGCTAGTTAATTTTCTAATCTCATCATTATTTTTTATAATAGTTGCATTCTCCTCTTCAGAAAAATATTGTTTCATATTCCCATGAGGTCCCATCATATTGTAATCCCCTTTCATCATAGGAGATCCACCCATATTGCATTGTCCATTATTCATCATTGGTGCTGCTGTCTTGGGTGCTACTGCTGTTGTTGCTGGTGTAGGCGTTGTTGCCCCAAATGCCATTGCTGAAACTAGTATTGACATTAATAATAATTTTTTCATAAATACCAACCTCCTTAATTTGCAATTGCCTAATTTTTAATTTATACAATTATAGTAATGTATATAGAAAATTTTCAAAATTTCCTTTATATGTATTTATTGTATTATTTAATTGTGTCTTTCATGTGTCAATTTTTTTATTTACCACAACATTTTTTATATTTTTTTCCTGAGTTGCATGGACAAGTCTCATTAGGCTTAATTTTTTTCCCTTTTACTATTGTTTCTTGAAGTGGCAGCCATCCTGAATAATACCATTTTCCATTTTTTTTTAAAAAAATACTTTTTTCATGATGAATTTTTTCTTCACCATTTTCTATAAATTTTACGACAAATTCTACAATACCTGTATCATCGCTCTCTTTTCCTAATTCAACTTTTAAAATATCTAAACCTAACCATTTAGACTCTAATGCCCATTTTTTAGTTTCTTCTATATCTAACTCTTTAGCTGTTTGGGAATCATGTGTATCCACTATAAACTTTATATCACCTTTTACGTAAGCTTCATATCTAGCTCTCATTAATTGCTCTGCTGTCAAAATATCTTTATGCATTATAATATCTCCTCTATATTTTTATTATTATATAATAGATATTATACCTTAAAATCATATATTTCATACTTAGTTTTTTCATTAATTTATAGTAAAAATATAATTTTATAGTATAATAAAATATAATATGACAAAATATATTTTTAAATATTTAAATACCAAATAGAATATTTTAAAATTTAAAATAAATTATTTATTGGAGTTAACTACTATGAAAGAGTATTTCAAAAAATTTTTAGAAGCAAACAGAGGTAATAAAAATTTTGTAATAGCCATAATCATAATTGTCGCTATTTTTTTTGGTAAAAATTTATTATCTATTATTTTTAATGATCCAGGGATCTTTTTAAAAATACCTATTTTATTAATTTCTATAACTCTTCATGAGATAGCACACGGTTATGCTGCGTATCTTTCCGGAGATAATACCGCAAAAAATATGGGACGTCTTTCTTTAAACCCTTTGAAACATATTGATGCTGCTGGATTTATTTTACCAGTTTTACTTATACTTTCTGGTTCTAATTTTATTATTGGTTGGGCTAAACCTGTTCCAGTTAACTATTATAATTTAAAAAATGGGCGTTTAGGTGAATTTTTCATCTCTATTTCAGGAGTTCTCACAAACTTTATCTTATCTATAGTAGGGGTGTTATTACTTAAATTTTTACCAAATACTGAATTTATGAATTTTTTAGTCCCATATATCATATATTTTATCAGTTTTAATATAATGATTGGAGTTTTTAACCTACTTCCAATTCCACCTTTAGACGGTTCAAAAATAATCGCAAGTTTTGCTCCAGAATCTCTTAGAGAGACTATTTTTGGGCTTGAAAGATATGGATTTTTCATTATCCTTATCCTTGCATACTTTGGTTTAATCGGAAGCTTTGTATATCCAATATATATTTTTATAATAAATCTATTGGATAAATTTATCTAACAAATAAAAAAAGAGTATTTTCTTAATACTCTTTTTTTATATTATTTTTTTTCAATATTTTATGAAGAAAAATCCATTTCGCTATTTTTTAACTCTTTTTTCTTGAAATATTTTTTGTGTAACTCATCATATCTAGCAGATTTTTGTATCTTTTCTATAATTTTATTTAAAATTTTCCCTAACTCTTTATTCTCTTTACTAAATGCAATTGTTTTAGTTAAATTTTTACCTTGTACTTTTTCTAAAATTTTTAAATTGCTGTTTAAATCTCTTTCATTTATCTCTGAAACTATAGCAGCACTCAACTCTTTTTGCTCTAAGGCAGATAATACAGCATAAGTATCAATATATGGAATCAATACCCCCTCTATCCCTATATAGCACTCATCTAAAATCGCCTTTTCATCAAACCCTGTTCTTTTATCTTTTAAGTCATTTTTATGCAATATAGTTTGATTGTTGCTATTTATAACTAAATAACAACTTTTTTTATCTTTAATATATGGTATTGTAAAATCTACTTTTTTTTGATTTTTTTCTGTTATAGCTAACCCTGCAATTGCCAAATCCACTTCATGCTCTTTTACAGCGTTTATTAATTGCTCTCTCCCTACTTCTCTCCACTCTATCTCATATCCTAACTCTTTTCCGATCTCTTCCATTAGTTCAATATCAAATCCAACTATTTTTCCATTTTCAAAATATTCATATGGAAAATTTTCTAATTTTGTTCCAACTATCAATTTGTTTCTATTTTTATAATTTTCTAAACCCTTTTCCTGTACAGCAGAAAAACTTGTTCCTTTTGCTATTAAAAATAGACTGATTAAAAATTTCCACTTATATCCTATCAATTTAAATTTTTTAAGCTCCACCACTCATCTATCCCCTGATTTAAATTTATTTTAGATATCTTGCCTTTTCATTATATCATTTAATTTTTTTAAGTATACATTTTTTGCTTAAACTAAAAACAGTTTTAATTAAATTAAAAAACGGGACCATAAAGCTGCACACTCCCGTTTTTTTACTGTATCCTATGTGAAATTATTTTTTTATAAAATATTACTTAATTAGCATTTTGTGGAAAATACTTTTTGTATAAATCCTCATATTTTTTAGTTTTTTGGATTTTTTCTATTGCTTTACTTACTTTTTCAGCTAACTCTTTATCCCCTTTTGAAAAGGCAATTGCTTCCCCTGGAGTTTCATCAACAATTTTCTCTGCAATTTTAATTTTTTTCATAGTCTTTAAAAAATTATCTCCTGTTGTTTCAGAAACAATAACTGCGTCTATTTTATCCTGCTGTAATGCCATTAAAGCTGCTAAAAAACTGCTGTATGGTGCTGGTTCTGCCCCTAAATCTTTAGCATAACCCTCTTGAATTGTTGCAAGCTGCACTCCAACCGATTTTCCTTTTAACTCATCTTTACTTTTTATTTTTGAATTTTCATTAACTATAACATAGTTAACTCCTTCTTTTTTCATATATGGGATACTGAATTCTACTGCTTTTTTTCTCTCTTCAGTTGCCGTTAAACCAGCTATAACTGCATCTACTTTTTTCATTTGAAGTGCTGGGATTAGACCATCAAATGCCATATCTACCCACTCAATCTCATACCCTATCTCTTTTCCTATCTCCTCCATCAATTCAATGTCAAATCCCACTAATTTTTGGTTTTCTAAATACTCATAAGGTTGATATTCAGAGTTTGTTCCAACTATTAATTTTGGCATTGCAAATATTGTTGTTCCTAACACACACATCCCAATAAATAATTTTAATAACATTTTTTTCATTTTAAATCCTCCATTATATTTTATTTTATTTTATTTTATTTTATTTTATTTTATTATTGAATTCCTCTTTAATCTCATTTAATAGAGAGTTATTTGATAGTAAGTCAATACCTGTCATAGCCATAGATAATACACTCTCTTCAAACCCTATATACGCTTCTTCAGCAACTGTTGCATCAGCAAGTTCAATACTATGTCCTGTTATTAATTTTTTTGAAATAGGGAAGTAAGGGTGTATTGTTGGGCATACATGACTTACATCTCCAGCATCTGTAGATCCTTTAGAATCTGGCGGAAATATCTCTTTTACTCCTAAAAAATTAAGATTTTTTTCATATACCGCCATTAATTTTTGATTTGTTACTAAGTTTGAAAAAGTTGCTTCATAATTATTTATCTCTACTGTAGTCCCTGTTGCAGTTGCTATCCCAGTGGCACAGTTTTTGATCTTTTCTACTAATTCTTTTACATACAATATCTCTTCAGCTCTTACATAAAAATTTGCTACTGCTAAATCTGGAACTACGTTTGCTGCTACTCCACCGTTAGAAATAATTCCATGAATAACTGCACTTTGTTTTATCTGGTGTTTCATGCTATTTACAGCTACGTAGAAATTTACTACTGCATCTAACGCATTAATTCCGTTATATGGATCTCCTGCTGCATGTGCAGTTTTTCCTTTGAATTTAAATTCTAAAGCTTCCATTGCTTGTGATGAACCACTTCTATAATGCCCTTCTGATGTTGGGTGAGAGATTATAGCTATATCAATATTATTAAATACACCTGCTTTTACCATCTCTACTTTCCCACCAAAATTTTCTTCTGCTGGAGTTCCTAAAACTACTACTTTTCCCCCATAAACATCAATATATTCTTTTAAAAGTAGTGCTGCACCTATACTTGCAACCCCTAAAATATTGTGACCACACCCATGCCCTATCTCTGGAAGTGCATCGTATTCAGCCATATAACTTATTGTAGGTCCATTTTTCTTTCCTGAATACTCAACCATATATGCTGTTTCCATATTGATGTCTAGCTTTTTTTCATTAAACCCTTTCATTAAAAGCAACTCTAAATGTTTTTCTTTAGCTTTATATTCACACCCACCTATCTCAGGGTTTTCATATAAAAATTCATTTAACTTTATTAGCTTAGGCTTATTTTTAGAAAAATTCTCTTTTAAATTTTTTAAAACCTTTTCTTTTTCTAATTTGATCAGTTTATCTTCAAATTCTTGTGTTTTAATCTTCATCTACGCCCTCCAAAAGATATATATAATTTTTCAGTTCTACTTTTTGGGGTATAAAAAAAGTCATAGCAATATCAAAATTACTATGACTCAAATTTATAATTATAATCAAAAACCAAATTTATATTAGAATACAACAATAAAATTTATATTTCTAAATTTAAATAAAAATATTTTACAGAAAAATAAATATATTTATTAGAATTTAATTTTATATGTTTTTTTTATTAAACTATTGGTTTCATCTTTACAAAGAGAGTTTTATTTAGTAATCAAATATTTTAAGGCACAAATATCCCATAGAACTATTTTTATTTTATTAAAAATCTATAGTACTATTTCCTTGTCCTCAAAAAAGTTTGATTAGTCATAAATATATCTCCTGTTGAATTTTTTATGTTTTTTATATTAAAGATAAGATACTATTAATCTGTTTAAATGTCAATAATTATTTTTTGAAATGCTCTTCTAAAATTGTAACTTTATCCAATCTCTCCCATGGCAGGTCTAAATCTGTTCTACCAATATGACCGTATGCAGCTAAATCTTGATACTTAAACTTGCACTCTCTTAGCTCTAAATCTCTCTCTATACCTCTTGGAGATAGATCAAAATATTTTTTAACTGCATCAGCAAGCTCTATTTCACAAATTACACCTGTTCCAAAAGTATCAACTTTAACAGATGTTGGGTGATCGATTCCTATAGCATAAGATAGCTGAACCTCACATTTTGTAGCAAGTCTTGCTCCCACTATATTTTTTGCAACCCATCTAGCTGCATATGCTGCTGATCTGTCAACTTTTGAAGGATCTTTTCCAGAGAATGCTCCACCACCATGTCTAAAAAATCCACCATAAGTATCAACTATTATTTTTCTTCCTGTTAAACCTGTATCCCCATGTGGTCCACCAATAACAAATCTTCCTGTTGGGTTGATATGGAAATTTCTAACATCTTCTAGTGATAAATTATATCTCTCTAAAACTGGTTTAATTACTAAATCTTTAATCTCAGCATGAATCTGTTCTTGAGTTACTTCTGGGTTATGCTGAATAGAAACTACTACTGTATCAACATGATCAATCTTTCCATCTTGTGTATATGCTAATGTTACTTGAGATTTAGCATCTGGTCTTGCCCAAGATAAAGTTTTGTTTCTTGTTAATTTTGTTGATAATGTCATAATCTCTCTTGCTAATACTAAAGCAAGAGGCATTAATTCAGGAGTTTCATTTACTGCTCCTCCAAACATTATCCCTTGGTCTCCAGCTCCACCTGTATCAACACCCATAGCAATATCAGGTGATTGGGCGTGAATTGCATTTAAAACTCCACAATCAGAGTCAAACCCCATCCCTTGTTTATATCCTATCTCATCAATTTTATTTCTAACAATGTCTTGAATATCAATATATGTATTAGTTGTAATCTCTCCACCAACTATAACCTGTCCTGTTGTACAAAATACCTCACATGCTACTCTCGATTTTGGATCGTTTGCTAAACATGCATCTAAAACTGAGTCTGATATCTGGTCCGCTATCTTATCTGGATGACCTGGCGATACACATTCCGATGTAAAATAAATTAAATTTTCCATATTAAATTCCTCCTAATTTTTAAATTATTTTCTAAAAAAAGAAACCCTTCCATCTATTAGTGAAAGGGTTTAAGTTTAAACTTATTTTATCCTTCCATCTAACAGGAGTTAGCACCACACTAAAAAGTAGGTTGCTGAGATGTCAACGGGCCCGTCCCTCGATCTCTCTTGATGGTTATATTTTTATCAACTTATTGTATAATACTATTTATATATTGTCAACTTTTTTTTATTTATTTTTACAACTTACTTACATCAAAAACATTTATGTTTTCAACTAATTTTTTATTTTTTTCTATATGGATAATTGCTTTTAAAGTATCTAGTGAAGTCAACACATTTACTCCATACTCTATAGCTGTTCTTCTTATTTTAAATCCATCTCTTTGAGAGTCATTAGCTTTTGTAGGTGTGTTTATAAGTATATCAATTTTTTTATTTTTTAAGATATCGTATATATTTGGAGAGTCTTCATTAATTTTTCCTACAACTTTACTCTCTATTCCAGAAGCTTTTAAAAACTCTGAAGTCCCTTTAGTTGCATATAGTCTTCCACCTAATTCTACTATATCTTTTGCCATTGGTAGAAACTCTTCTTTGTCTTTATCTCTAATTGTTAAAAGAACTGATTTGTCTTTAAAATTAACCCCTCTTCCAGCTGCTAATAACCCTTTATATATAGCTTCTTCTACAGTCATTCCTACCCCTAAAACCTCTCCTGTAGATCTCATCTCTGGTCCTAAAGATACCTCTACGCTTCCTAGTTTTTCAGTTGAGAATACCGGTACTTTTGCAGCTACTATATTCGGTTTCTTATATATACC
>JAGNZR010000002.1:28649-94482 GCA_017984315.1 Fusobacteriaceae bacterium
GGTCTTCTTATATTTAATTTCTCCATCATTACTTCAAATCTCTCTCTATCCTCTGCTTCATCTATTTTATCAGCTGAAGTACCTAAAATTTTTACCCCTCTTTTTTGTAAATCTTTAGCCAGTTTTATAGCTGTTTGTCCACCAAACTGAAGTATTACCCCTTCAGGCCCCTCTTTCTCTATAATATTCATAATATCCTCTGTTACAAGGGGTTCAAAATATAACTTGTCCCCTGTAGAATAGTCTGTTGAAACAGTTTCTGGATTATTGTTGATTATTATACTTTCTATTCCAGCTTTTTTTAAATATTTTATTGCGTGAACAGTGCAATAATCAAACTCTATCCCTTGACCTATTCTTATTGGACCTGATCCTATTACAATGATTTTTCTCTTATTATTTACCATTACTTCATCAAATTTATCATAAGTTGAGTAAAAATATGAAGTTTTTGCTGCAAACTCTCCTGCACATGTATCAACCATTTTATATACAGGTTTTATTCCATACTCCACTCTTTTTGCATAAATGTCCTCTTCTCCTATCTCCATTAACTCCGCTATCCCTTTGTCTGAGAACCCTTTCTTTTTTAAGTTACGCAGTTTTTTCTCTGTTAACTCTTCAAATGTAGTTCTTTTTAACTCCTCTTGCTGTTCAACTATCCATTGAATTTTTTCCATAAAAAACTTATCTATCCCTGTTATCTTTTGCAATTTTTCTTTTATATAACCTCTTTTTAGCATCTCAGCTACTATAAAGATTCTTTCATCATCAGGTTTTACAACCTGCTCTTTTAGCTCCTCTATTGTAAGCAGTGCCACAGCAGGGTGTTCTAAATTGTATCTACCTATCTCTAATGATCTAATCCCTTTTAAGAAAGCCGCTTCAAAACTGTTTCCTATTGCCATAATCTCACCAGTTGCCATCATCTTAGTTCCAAGGTGTCTATTAGCTTTTTTAAACTTGTCAAAAGGCCATTTTGGTATTTTTACCACTACATAGTCCAATGCTGGTTCAAAACATGCATAACTATTCCCTGTAACTTCATTTATTATTTCATCCAGCTGATACCCTAAAGCTATTTTTGATGCTACTCTTGCTATTGGATATCCAGTTGCTTTAGAAGCTAATGCTGAAGATCTTGATACTCTTGGATTGATTTCTATAATTGCATATTCAAAAGATTTAGGGTTAAGTGCGAACTGTACATTACACCCTCCTACTATTCCTATCTCATTAATTATTTTTATTGAAGAGGTTCTTAGCATTTGATACTCTTTATCTGATAAAGTCTGTGATGGTGCTACTACTATTGAATCTCCTGTATGTACTCCAACTGGATCTATATTTTCCATATTACATATTGTTATACAGTTTCCATTTGAATCCCTAACCACTTCATACTCTATCTCTTTCCATCCATAAATTGATTTTTCAACTAAAACTTGTCCAACTCTTGAAAGTGCTAACCCTTTTAGTAAAATCTCTTCCAACTCTTTAGGGTTATGTGCTATTCCACCACCAGTTCCCCCCAGTGTATATGCAGGTCTTATTACTACAGGATATCCCATTTTGCTTGCAACAGTATAACCATCTTCAAGTTTATCTACTATATAACTCTCAATTGTAGGCTCACCTATTTTATTCATTGCATCTCTAAAAAGCTCTCTGTCTTCCCCTCTTTTTATTGATTCAATAGAAGTTCCTATAACCCTTACATTGTATTTTTCTAAAACCCCTTTATCATGAAGCTCTACTGCTAAGTTAAGAGCTGTTTGTCCACCCATCCCTGCAAGTATTGAATCAGGTCTCTCTTTCTCTATTATTTTTTCAATATACTCCAGTGTAATTGGCTCTAAATAAATTCTATCTGCAACAGCTGTATCTGTCATTATTGATGCAGGGTTTGAGTTTACTAAAACAACCTCTATCCCCTCTTTTTTTAAAGTCTCACAAGCCTGGGTTCCTGAATAGTCAAACTCTGCTGCCTGCCCTATTATTATCGGTCCTGATCCTATTATTAAGCATTTCTTTATATTTTTATCTAACATTATTTTCTTCCCCCTTTAATAGTCTCTAAAAAATCATCAAAAAGATAGTTTGAATCTTGAGGTCCTGGCCAAGCTTCAGGGTGATATTGCACACACATTATGTTTAGCTCTTTACTTCTCATCCCCTCTATTGAATTATCGTTTATATTTATGTGGGTAACTTCCATCTTTTCAGGCATTTTATCTACAACATACCCGTGATTCTGTGAAGTTATATATATTTTATTACGAGTAAGATCCTTCACTGGGTGATTTCCCCCTCTATGACCATACTTTAATTTTTTTGTGCTTCCATCTAACGCCCAAGCCAGTAGCTGATGTCCTAAACAGATTGCTATTATCGGTTTTACTCCTAAAAGTTTCTTTATCTCGTTTATTACTCCTGTAAGCTCTGCAGGATCTCCAGGTCCGTTAGATAAAAATACTGCATCTACATTATGTTTTAAAATCTCTTCAGCTGTTACATCCCATGGAAAAACTACCATAGAACAGTTTCTCGCTTTAAAATTTCTTAAAATATTTCTTTTTATTCCAAAATCCACTATACCTATTTTAAATTGTGGGTTTTCTACATTTATTTCATAAATTTTTTTTGTACTTACTATAGAAACAGCATCAGTATTGCTAAATTTATCAAATCTCTCTTTTATCTCTTTTTGTGTTAAATCTTTATCTGTTATAATAGACTTCATAGATCCATTTTCTCTTATTATTTTTGTTAACTCTCTTGTATCTAACCCTTTTATTCCAACAACACCATGTTGTTTCAAGAACCCTTCTACTGTCATTTCACATCTGAAATTATTAGGCAACTTTGCTAACTCCTTCACTATTAAAGCTTTCACTTTTACACCATCTGATTCCATGTCATCTAAATTTATTCCGTAATTCCCAATTTGTGGATATGTCAAAACAACTGATTGACCATAATAAGATGGATCTGTTAGAAGCTCTTGATAACCAGTCATCCCTGTATTAAACACCAGCTCCCCAACACTCTCTTTTAAACTTCCAAAAAGTTTTCCTTCAAAAACCATCCCATTCTCCAAAATAAGTTTACCTTTCATCATTCCTCCTCGATTTTATCTAAAAAAAAAGGTATAGTCAAATGACTATACCTAAAATAAATAATTATAAAATTTAAATGAATTAATTGATAAGACACTTCTTCCATTATCGGATTTAATATCTTTAATAAATAAATTAAATCTAAAACCTAATAATTTATATATAAAATTCACTTTTGATGATATTTTAATTTTAAAAATAGAAAATGTAGATAGTGCAGACAAATTTTTAATTTTTAATTTTAGCTTTCTTAATTTATCTAGCATTTTATTCCTCCTATTTTTTTCATCCTTTAGTTATTATACACTTTTTATTAAAAATAGCAATATTTTTTTATTATATTTTTAAGTTTTTTCAATTATTTATTTCTGAATATTTTTGAATACAACATTTTATTAACATTCTAATTTTTTTATTATATAATACCTTAAATATACAATATATATAAATAGGAGATCTTATGAAAAATGAATTAAAAAGACTTTTGTTTACAGTTTCTGCAATCATTCTACTTATTTCTACTGGAACTTTTGGTTATATTTATATTGAAAATTTAACTTTTTTAAACGCTTTATATATGACTGTTATAACTCTTTCTAGTGTTGGATTTTCAGAAGTCACTCCACTTTCAACTGAAGGTAAAATTTTCACTATTTTTGTTATTTTAAGCGGAATCACTATTTTTTTATACCTACTTGGAGTTATAACTTCTATTATTTTAGAAGGATTTTTTATCGATTATATTAAAGGAGTTAAAATGAAAAAATTAATTAACAATTTAGAAAAACATACAATTATTGTAGGATATGGTAGAACTGGAGAAAATTTAGTTGATAATTTTATAAAAAATAATACCCCTTTTGTACTGATAGAAAATAGTTTAGATGCTATTGATAGATTTAAAATTAAATATCCATTGAAAAATTTTTTATATATCTGTGGAGATGCTACAGATGACCAAACTTTAATAGATGCAGGAATTAAAAAAGCTGCAACATTCATCCCTGTTCTTTCTAATGATGCTGACAATCTTTTTACAACTATGAGTGCAAAATTTTTAAATCCTAACCTCAATATAATTGCTAGAGTAAATGATAATCACAACTCAGCTAAACTTAAAAAAGCTGGTGCCAATGTTGTTTTATCCCCACATGAAGTAACTGCTAGAAGAATTTATAATTTAGCCACTGAAAATAATATTTTAACTTTTACTGACTTTATGGAAAATTATCAAAATACTAAAGATATAACTCTATCAAAGGTAAAAATATGTCATTCATCTCCAGTTATCGGTAAAAATTTAATTGAACTTGAAATTCCTAAAAAAACAGGTTTAATTATTATCGGTATTGGACATGATAATTATGTGAATTTTAACCCTGATCCACATACAGTTATTGATGAAGGAAATACACTTCTCACAATGGGAACATTTAATCAAATAAAAAAGTTAGAGCACCTGTGTAAGTGTGAGTCTGAATTTTAAAGAAAAAGAGGCCATCCCAAAAAGAAATCAAAGTAACTGTTTCCTTTTTGGGTAAAGCCTCTTTTTTAATAACCAAGTTACAATTTATTTTTTGTAACTATTTTTTTATTTTCTTTAATACGTCAACTACTGAACCATCTCTGTATTGTACTACTGCTACAATTTTATCTTCAAATTCGATATCTTTTGCTTTTCCTGTCATTTTATCTGCAATAGCTTTTAACTCTTCCATTGTTTTTATAGGTAAATTTGAATCTTTAAATCTCTCTAATAGATCTTTTCTTAATGGATTAATTGCTATCCCTCTTTCAGTTACTAAAATATCTACTGTCTCTCCTGGAGTAGTTACTGTTGTAACTCTGTCTTTAATAACAGAGATTCTTGCATTAACTAATTGAGAAACTATAACGCAGCATTTTGAACCAGCAGCAGTGTCAGCATGTCCTCCTGATCCTCCCATAATTACTCCGTCAGAACCAGTTGTAACATTTACATTGAAGTCTGTATCAATCTCTGTTGCTCCTAGGATAACAACATCTAAATTATTAACTACTGCTCCTTTATTGTTTGCATTAGCATACATAGATGCTGACATAGTTATATGCCCTTTATTTTCTTTTGCAGATTTTATAGCATCTAAATCAAAACACTGTACATCAAAAAGTTTTCTGAATAACCCCTCTTTATACATATCAACTATATAACCAGTTATTCCTCCTGAAGCAAAAGAACCTACTATCTCTTTCTCTTTCATCAGTGATTTAAGTTCTGATGCAACTGCTAAGGAGATTCCCCCTGCACCTGTTTGAAAACTCATTTCATTTTTTAAATACCCTGATTGTTCAATAAATTTAGTTGTAAGTCCTGCTATTTTTAAACCAATTGGATCTTTTGTAATCTGTGTAGTTCCTGATACAATCCCTTTCGGATCTCCTATTGCATCTACAACTAAAACATAATCTATATTTGTCTGATCAATCTCTATTGTTTCATTTGGGTAAGCTACTAAATTATCTGTTATGGCAATAACAACATTAGCCCATTGTGCATCTGAGTGTGCATAACCCATTGCTCCACAAGCTGACTTTCCTTCAATTCCATTTGTATTTCCATATTCATCTGAAGTTGGAGCAGCTAAGAAAGCAAAATCAATAGTTACTTCTCCAGTTTCTAATATTCTTGCTCTTCCACCATGTGTGTGCATAACTACTGGCTTTGCCATTTTACCCTCTGATATAGTTTTTGCCACTGGTCCAGAGATATATGCTGAATATATTTGAGTTACTGTTCCATCTTCTATTAATGGCACTAACATTTTATGACATGGAAATATTGAAGAAGCAAATATTCTGATATCTTTATACCCTCTTTTTGCTATCTCTCCCATAACCATAGGTAAAATAAAATCTCCATTTCTTAAATGATGGTGAAAAGATATTGTCATTCCATTTTTTAATTCTAATTTATCTAATAAAGAGTTCAAATCTTTATGTAATTTACTTTCACCTGGTAAAACTGCTTTAAATGTTGAATTTTTTTTATGAATTCCAACTTTATTATTTAAAAATCCATTGTAATGAATAACTTCTCCATACCCATCTATATAATCAGGAACTTCTCTTCCTAAAATATTTTTCATTATTATAAGCACCTCTCTTTTTTTATTAATCAATAAGACCAGTTAATCTTGCTATATTTAAAGTGTGTATTGCACGGTTGATTATTGGTAAATCTACCATTTTTCCATCTAGTGAAAATACACCAAGACCATTCTTTTCAGCTTCTTCTTTAGCTTCCATAACTCTTGTGGCATGTCTAATTTCTTGAGCTGTTGGGGCAAATGAAGTATGAATAGTGTCAATCTGTCTAGGGTTAATTGCTAACTTACCTGTAAACCCTAACATTTTAGCCTTAGCTGTATCCATTGCAAGTCCTACATAATCATTAGTATCAGTAAATGGAGTATCTATTGCATCTATTTTTAAAGCTTTACATGCATTTACAACTCTTCCTCTTGCATAAGAAAGTTCTTCTGAATCATAAGTTCTTTTAACACCTAAATCTGCCGCTAAGTCCTCTCCACCTAATAATACAGATATGCATCTTGGTGACATCTGGATTGTCTCAAATACTTTTTCAACACCCATTGTTGTTTCAACTAGTGCATGGATTTTAATTGAACCTTGTTCAAATCCTTCCTCTTTTTCTATTTTAGTTAAAGCTTCATCTAAAAATTTCATATCCTCAGGTACTGCTTTAGGTAAAAGGATAGCATCAGGCTTTAATCTTCCCATCATATCTATATCAGCTAATGCATAAGGTGTAGATAATGGATTTATTCTAATAACTACTTCTGTATCTCCATAATCTCTAGTTTTCATAGCCTGTCTTATTAAATATCTAGCTGAATCTTTTTCAGATAATGCAACAGCATCTTCTAAATCAAATATTACCGAATCTGCACCAAAAATATCCGCTGTTTGAAGCATCCCTGGGTTATTTCCAGGCATAAATAACATAGTTCTTCTTAATTCCATTAATTTATACCCCCTCTTCTTACTGCTCCTTCAACTCTTGCTTTTATTGTGTAATTTAATGCACCTTTATCTTGAGCATTTACTTTTACAGAGGTTACACCTAACTCTTTAAGAGTTTCTTCTATTACTGCTCTTATTTCATCACCAAACTGCTTAGTAACACTACTTTCTAATTCAATCTCTATTCCGTCATTTGATGGAGTCAAAACTATATATATATCATTAGATTCTAAAGTTCCACATTTAGAACTATTTTTTATTGTCATATACTACACCCCTCTTTACATTAATATATACTCAAAAGTAAGAGGTTGACCTTAAAAAGTCAACCTCTTTTTAAGCTTTATAAAGTTTTAGCAAACTTACTTAGCCGTTATAATTTTTATTTTTTCTTTCTGTTAACTAATGCCATTACTCTGCTCATTTCGTTTCCAACGATCATGATACCCTCGTCAACACCCATTCCTGGTTTAGCTAATACTTGTAAAGCTCCACAAGCCATTGCTATGTTTGTTGTAACTTCTGCAGATCTGTTAGTTTCGTTACAAGTTCCACCTGAATATGAACCGATTCCTACTTTGTTACAGTAGATGATAGCGTCAGCTATGTTGTTAACTCCTCCTAAATCTGGAGTTTTAATTTGAACTACGTGTCCAGCTTTTGCATCAGCAAAGGCTTTGATATCCTCTAAAGTATTGCACCATTCGTCAGCAACTAACTCAACAGCCATACCTCTTCTATCTACTTCTGCAGTTAAAGCTGATAAAGCATCGATTTGCCCTTGTAAACTTCCAACATCCATTGGTCCTTCTATTCTTAATTTGTATGGTTTAGCTGCTTCAACTAAAGTTCCGATATAGTCAGCCATTACCATTGTATCACAGTTGAAAGCTTGTCCAATTGTTCCATATACATCAATATGCATAATTGGGTTATAGTTAGAATCTGATCTTAATGAAGTGATTCTATCTCTTAACCAGATTACATAATCTCTTAAGATTGATCCATCTTTACCTAATTTAGTTTCAACATGGTTTATTAATGCGTGTGGTAAAACGTCAGCTTGCTTGATGATCATTTTATCAGCGTTTAATTTTCTGTCATCTCCAGATTGAGTGAATATTGGTCTTCTAGAAATTTCTACTCCTGGAGCATACTCTTTATTGATAACCTCAGCCATTGTACATTTGTTAACTTTTGAAGCTGCATCTAATATAGCTTGAGTTATTCCGTATCTGATAGCTGTATGTAATCTTTTACCGTTTATAGTCATTTTATCAAACTCTTCAGCTAATGCTTTGAAAGATGAAACATCTCTTCCAATTAATTTTGGAGCGATATCTTTTTCGATAACTGGGATAAAATCAGCAGCTAAGAATAATGGATCTCTTCCTCCCGCACCTGAGTATTGAACTGCAGCACAGTCTCCGTAAGCTACTTGTCCATCTTCTAATATGATCATAACAGAGATTGATTCTCCTGTTTGTCTGATAGATGTAAATCCTTCAGTTAAAGGTTTCCCGATATAAGCCATTCCATCATGCCCTGCTCCAGCTTTTATAGCAGCCTGGTCATCAAAATAAAATCCTGTTCTTCCTGCTGAACAAACGATATCAACTATTTTCATTTTTTACTCTCCCTTTAAATTAAAATTTTTATTTTTTAAACTTAGTGCATAGCATGAGAACACTTTCATGCTATGACTACAGTTTTACTTACCTATCTTAATATTAATTATTTTCCTGCAGGTCTTCCGATTAAGTTTCCTTTTCCTACTGCAAATATATCATCAACAGTCATTTGGAATCCTAACTCTCTCTCTTCATATTTTGCTCTTACTTCTAATTTAGAAGTGTTGAACGCTTTTACGTCATCAGAGAATGGAACGTTTCCGAACTCTAAGAATCTGATTTTTCCTTCATTATCTCTAGCTGGTAACATTTTTCCAGCGTTAAATCTTGATGGTGCAAATGGAATATCCATTACTCCTTGTTCAAAAGCTTTAACGATTCCTACTGCCCAGTCTCCATTTCCTAATTCAAGAACTTTATCTAAGATTTGCTTAGTTTCTTTTTTGATTTGTGCCATTTCATCTATAACTTCTACAGAGTGTGGTAATCTTTGACCTTTTAATAAGTTTAATACCATTTTAGTTGCTCTAATACCCATAGCATTAGCTTCTTTTGTTGGTACACCTATTGCTTCATGAGGAGTTTTAACTATAACTTTTGTTGCTCCTGCTAAAGCTGCAGCTGATGCTCCGTTAGAAATTACTCCGAAAGCTTTAGCTTCATCTTCAGGGAATCCTCCCATCCATTGGTGGAATACAGTTGTGATTATCATATTTTTGTATCCATATTGTGCACAGTACTCTTCAGCTTGCTCAAGCATAGCTCTTACTGCAGCAACGTCTTGTACTAAGTTACCACATTGTCCGTATCCTAAAGTTATATTTTTAACTCCTTGCTCAGCAGCTAATAAACACTCTAAAATTTGAACTGCGTTTGACATTGATGGTGGAACTAAAGTTCCTGTTAATGGTCCAAATGGTTCTCTATTGATAGTTACTCCGTGCTCTTCATACCATCCAACTAGTCTATCGTTATATTGCCAGTCTCTGATTGTTTGCTCAAGAGAAACTGATTTAGCGTAAGGGATATTATAAGAGATTCCTCCCCCTTCATTTGAAGTAAATCCTGCAGCTAACATGATTTCTGATAATAATCTAGCATCTGGAGTTCCGTGTCTTAATTGTAAAGGTAAGTTAACTGATTCTACTACCTCTCTACATCCAGCTACCCCATGGTTAACACCTGGGAATCCGTTTAATAAAGATCTTCCTGCTTTTTTAGATTCTTGAATTCCTAATTCACAATTTTCATATTTGTTTTGTCTTGTATATGAATCTATTGTAGATGGTAATAAATCTGCTCCACCTTGCTCATCTAAGAAGTTTAATAACTCTATATGTTGTTCAACTAAAGCAACTCCTGCTCTTGGTTGTGCTAAAGTTATCCCTTTGTTTTTAGCATCTACTAATTTTTTTGCAAAGTTTTTGTGATCTGGTAAAGCTTTATGATATGCAACTGCCTCTTCTAGATTAACATCTTTTCCTGTAGGCCACTGTTTTAGAACCTCTTCTCTAACTTTAAAAAACTCTTCTTCAGTCCATTTTGTGAATTTAAGTTTCATATTTTTATTTCCTCCTTAAAAATGAATATAATTCTATTGACTATATTTCAATTAACCCTTAATTTAATTAATAAATCTCTTTCAAAATATTTAAACTAAATATTTTTTCATCACTCTTACAGCTAAATCTGGATAATCCTGTGCTAAAAGTCCCATTGCTGATAAAATATATGTTTTATCAACTAAAAACTTAGGATTTACCGGTTTTAGATGAACTGGATTTTCCTGATTAAAATTTCCAGCTTTTAAAATATTATTTGGATTTTCACTATGAACGATTACACCACCAGTTCCTATAACACATGGTGTATCTAGCAAATCCTTTCCTACTTGGTGAAACATAGTCCCCATAGGAGTATATAAACATTCTAATATTCCACAATGACGTTCCATTGCTAACTCTGTAGCTACCATAGCCATAGCTTCATCAAAAGCCTTATCTTCAGCCGTTTCAGGAACCATTTTTATATTATCGTGTCTCTTTTCACAATGTTTTCTTATATCTAAACCTTTATACTCATCTCTTAAATAAGTTTTTACTTTTTTTGTACTAGAAGCTTCTAATAGTGCTATTGCCGAGTATCTCATTCCAAGATCCCCTTCTACAGTTCTTTTTGAAACTGGTTCTTCTAACCCTTTTAGTATCACTCCAGGTTTTGTAGGTTCACCTTTTGCTATAGAATGAACATCTGTTGTTGCTCCCCCTATATCTATTATGATTAAATCCCCTATACCATCCTCTAAATCTGTTCCTTTAGATAAAACTTCTGCTGCTTTTAAAACTGCTGCAGGAGTGGGCATAAGTATCCCTGTTGTAAACTCTTCAGCTTTCTTCATACCTTTAGCCTCAACAATTTTTTCCATAAAAACTTGTCTTATAGCTTCTCTTGCAGGCTCTACATTTAACTTATTCAATACTGGCATAACGTTTTCTGTTACTTTATAATAAATATTTTTTGCTTTAAATAATTCTTCAACTTCATCTACTGCTGATTTGTTTCCTGCCATTATAACCGGAACTTTCAGTTCATACTCAGCTATCAATTTTGCATTATGAATTATGCACTCTTTATTTCCACCATCTGTTCCACCAGCTAAAAGGATTATATCTACATTAGATTTTTTAATCTCTTCTAACTCGTGATGATTTAATTCATATGCATAAGTTTTTATAACTCTTGCTCCTGCACCTAATGCTGCTTTTTTTGCTGCATCAGCTGTCAGTTCTGGAACAAGTCCTAATGCCATCATTTTTAGTCCACCTGCAGCTGAAGAACAAGCTGTTTTTCTAACAAATTTTACGTTACTTAAATCTATTTTCTCACTTATATCTTGTTTTAACTTATTAAAGGCTTCTTCAAAACCTATCATAACATCACTTTCAACAGTTGTAATAGCTTTTGCAGTAGCTAAAATCGTTTCCTCTTTTAAATCAATTGCAGTTAGTTTTGTATAAGTACTTCCAAAATCAATAGTTAGATAAACTTCTTTCATAATCCATTACATTCCTAAATCTTTTTTTAGATCTTCTGTTGTTAACTCAATAGGAGTTCCTGGTCTGTATACTCTATCGAATCCCATAGCTTTAAATCTAGCTTCTACATGATCCCAATCTTGTTTTCCAACAACTATATTTCCACCAACATAAAGTACGATATCCTTTAAACCAGCTTCGTTACATTTTTCTCTCATTCCTGCACAGTCTAATTCTCCGTGTCCGTAAAGAGATGATACTATTATAGCATCTGCATTTGTCTCTTTAGCTGCAGCTATAAATTCAGCTTGCGGCGATAAAACTCCTACATTTACTACTTCAAATCCATTTGACTCCAAAACATGGTTGATAATTTTGTTTCCAACAGCATGACAGTCTGAACCGATAACTCCGATTACAACTTTTTTACCATTTTTCATTATGTACTCCTCCTAATAATTAAAAGACTTTTTAATTTTTTTTTTAACTATAATGTCTTGATATTCAACATACTACCCCTTTTATTTTTTTTTTACAACAAATATATAAAAAATATATCATAACTATTATATGTATATTTACAGTACATATTCTACTATTAATAGTCTGTTTTATATTAATTACTTCCACTAAGTTTAAATAAGTTTTCTATTCTATTTTACTAACATATGTCATTTTTTCCTTTTTTTCATTGATAATTCCTATGGTTTTTATAGAATAACATTTGATTTTTATACTATAATATGATAGAATATTGTTAAATATATGTTAACTGTGCTAAAGAGTGGGTTTATTCCACTCTTTCTTTAATATCAGTTACACTTAATTTTATGTGAGGTGATCGATTTAGTGGAAAAAGATTATAGTTATGTTATTTCAAAGGTAGAAGAAATAGTATTGCCACATCTTAAAAATATGGGCCTAGAGCTTGTTGATGTTGAATTTATGCAAGATGGTGGTTATTGGTATTTAAGAGTTTTTATTGAAAATTTAAATGGAGAAGTTACTGTAGAAAATTGTGCAGAACTGAGCCATAAAATAGATGTAGATGTCGATAATTTAATTGAACAAAAATTCTTTTTAGAGGTTTCTTCCCCTGGTGTTGAAAGACCTTTGAAAAAAATTGAAGATTTTATTAGATTTGTGGGCGATGATATTTTTGTTGCACTGAAACATAAAATAGGTAATAACAAAAATTATACTGGAACTCTTTTAGAAGTGAAAAATAATGATACAATACTATTGGCATTAGATACTGATGAGACTATGTCTATCCCTTACAAAGAGATTAAAAAGGCTAATATTGTATATATTTTCGAAGATTTAGATTAATTAAGTCAAATAACGTTTAAAATATAAATCCATATTTAAGGAGGATGAGTTTTGTGAAAAGTAAAGATGCTAAGATTTTTTTAGAAGCATTGGCTGAATTAGAAAAAGATAAAGGAATAAGCAAAGAAAGTTTGTTGACTGCTGTAGAACAAGCATTATTATCTGCTTATAAGAAGAATTTCGGTGAGGAAGAGAATGTTGAAGTTGAAATTAACAGAGAAACTGGTGATGTAAAAGTTTTTGAGGTTAAAACTGTTGTTCCTGATGCTGAATTATATGACGCTGCACTTGAAATATCTTTAACAGATGCATATGAATACAAAAAAAGATCTAAAATTGGTGATATTATAAGGATAGAGGTAAATTGCGAAGATTTCAAAAGAAATGCTATTCAAAATGGTAAACAGATAGTTATTCAAAAAGTTCGTGAAGCTGAAAGAGACAATATTTATGAAAAGTTTAAAAGTAAAGAACACGATATTATGAATGGTACTATTAGAAGAATAGACGAGAAAAGAAATATCCATATAGAGTTTGATGGACTTGAGGCTTCTCTACCTACTTCTGAGCAGTCACCTGGAGATATTTATAGAGTTGGAGACAGAATTAAAGTTTATGTAGCTGAAGTTGAAAAAACTAGTAAATTCCCTAAAGTTGTTATTTCAAGAAAACATGAGGGATTATTAAGAAAACTATTTGAAATAGAGATTCCTGAAATAGAAGAAGGGACTATTGTTATTAAAGCAGTTGCTAGAGAAGCGGGTTCTAGAGCTAAAGTTGCAGTTTATTCTGCAAATCCTAACATTGACACTGTTGGTGCTTGTATCGGGCAAAAAGGTCTTAGAATCAGAAATATTGTTAATGAATTAAGTGGTGAAAAAATTGATATAGTTATTTGGAAAGAGAGTATTGAAGAGTTTGTTTCAGCAGTATTATCACCTGCGAAAGTAGATTCAGTAGAAATTCTTGATAATGGAATGACTGCTAGAGTTATCGTTCCATCATCTCAATTCTCATTAGCAATAGGTAAAAATGGTCAAAATGCTAGACTTGCTGCAAAATTGACTGGTATGAGAGTTGACATTAAAGTATCTGAAAATGAACCACAAATGGTTGATTCAGATTTAGAGGGTAATAAAGGTGAATAGCATTCATTCACCAGAGAGAACATGCGCTGTTTGCAAAGTGAAAATGGACAAATCTGAACTTTTCAGAATTGTTGAACAAGAGGATGGTAGCTATCTATTTGACAAGGAACAGAAAGAACAAAAAAGAGGTACTTATGTTTGTAAATCAAAAGAGTGTCTACAAAAGTTATCTAAACATAAAAAGATAAAGATCTCTATGGAAGAACTTTGTAAAATGGCCAATTCTTTAAAAAAGGACAATAAGGACTATTTAAATATATTAAAAACTATGAGAAATTCCCAGGCGTTAGCCTTTGGCATGAATATGGTATTCGATGAAATTGAACAGATTCATTTTATTATCATGGCCGAAGATATCAGCGAAAAAAATGGCGCAAAGTTAATTGCTAAAGCTAAAGAGTACAATATTCCATATATCTATTATGGAAACAAGAATCTTTTAGGCGATATTTTCTCCAAAGAGGAAGTAACTGTCATTGCTGTTAAAAACAAAAAAATAGCCCGAGGACTCGTAAACTAAGTTTATGGAGGTATATTAATGAAAATCAGGGTACATGAATTAGCAAAAAAACATAAAAAAGGTAATAAAGAATTTATAGCTATTCTTCACGAAATAGGACTGGAGAATATTACATCTCACCTTGCAGGAGTTTCTGATGAAGATGTTAAAACTATTGATGATTATTTTTCAAATCATGAAAATATAACTCATTTAGAATCTCACGACGACGAAGTGGATTCTGTTGAAGATTCAATCACTGAAGAGGTAGTTATTAAAGAAAAATCTAAAAAAAATGATCCTAAGAAAAAAGTTGAAGAATCTGATGATAGTGATAACGATGTAGATTCTGCTAATAAAAAAGGAAATAAAAAGAAAAAAGGAAGAAGAGCTGACTTTACTGTAAAAAAAGTTGAGCAACCTACTGATACTGTAGTAATTGAAGATGGTATGAAAATTTTAAAAATAAGTGGTGATATCACTTTAGGTACATTTGCCAGCTTATTAAAACTAAACAGTGCTGAACTTATAAAAAAACTTTTCTTGAAAGGACAGATGCTTACAATCAACAGTACAATCCCATTCCAATTAGCTGAAGAGCTTGCTATGGAATATGATATATTGGTTGAAAAAGAAGAGGAAGTTACTATTAATTTTGGAGATAAATTCTCTCTAGAGATAGAAGATAAAGCTTCTGAACTTGAAGAAAGAGCTCCAGTTATTACAATTATGGGACACGTTGACCATGGTAAAACATCTTTACTTGATGCTATTAGAGAAGCTAATGTTGCTGCTGGTGAGCATGGTGGAATCACACAAAAGATTGGAGCATACCAGATTGAAAAAGATGGTAAAAAAATCACTTTCATAGATACACCTGGACATGAGGCCTTTACTGATATGAGAGCAAGAGGAGCTCAGGTTACAGATATAGCTATCCTTGTTGTTGCTGCAGATGATGGAGTAATGCCTCAAACTGTAGAAGCTATATCTCACGCAAAAGCAGCTAATGTTCCTATTATCATTGCAGTGAACAAAATTGATAAAGAAGGAGCAGATCCTGCAAAAATTAAAAATGAACTTATGGAGCACGGATTAGTTCCTGTTGAATGGGGAGGAGATGTTGAATTTGTTGAAGTTTCTGCTAAACAAAGACTTAACATCGATACTCTTTTAGAAACTATCCTTCTTACTGCCGAAATACTAGAGCTTAAAGCTAACTATAAGAAAAGAGCAAAAGGAGTTATCCTTGAGTCTAAACTTGATCCTAAAGTTGGACCAATTGCTGACTTATTAATCCAAGAGGGTAAATTAAGAGTTGGGGATGTTGTTGTTGCTGGAGAAGCTTTAGGTAAAGTTAGAGCTCTTATCAATGACCGTGGTACAAGAGTTGATCAAGTTACTGTTTCTCAACCGGCTGAAATTATTGGATTTACATCTGTTCCAAACGCTGGAGACGTATTATACGTTATTCAAAATGAGCAACACGCTAGAAGAATTGTTGATGAAGTTGCAAAAGAGAGAAGACTTTCTGAAATTTCTAGAAAGACTTTAACACTTGAATCTTTATCTCAACAATTTGAGAATCAAAAAATTAAAGAACTTCAGCTTATATTAAGAGCTGATTCTCGTGGTTCTGTTGAAGCTTTAAAAGATTCTCTTATGAAACTTAATACTGATGAAGTTGCAGTTAATATTATCCAAGCAACATCTGGAGCTATAACTGAAAGTGACGTTAAACTTGCTGAAGTTTCTAAAGCTATCATAATAGGGTTCCATGTAAGACCTACAATTAAAGCTATAAAAGAAGCTGACAATTGTGGTGTTGAGATCAGAACATCTAATATTATTTACCATATTGTTGAAGATATTGAAAAAGCTTTAACTGGTATGCTTGATCCTGAATTTAAAGAAACTTACTTAGGTAGAATAGAGATTAAAAAAGTATTTAAAGTTTCTAATGTTGGAAATGTTGCCGGTTGTGTTGTTGTTGATGGAAAAGTTAAAAATGATTCTAATATAAGAATACTTAGAGATTCTGTTATAATCTATGAAGGTAAGCTTTCTACTTTAAAAAGATTTAAAGATGATGTTAAAGAAGTTGTTGCTGGACAAGAGTGCGGACTTAATGTTGATGAATTCAATGACATTAAAGATGGAGACGTTGTTGAAGCATTTGATATAATTGAAATAAAAAGAAAATTAAAAAACTAGGAGGTAATCTATTATGAATAAACAAAGATTAGCTGCTATAGAAAAAGAGATGTCTAAAGTTATCTCAACTTCACTTTTTGAAGAGGTAAAAAACCCTTTATTCAAAAAAGTTCTTATCTCTGTAAATAATATCAGAGTAACAGAAGATTTAAAGTTTGCTGATGTATATTTTACAGTTTCTCCCATAAAAGGGGAAACTGTAAATATTAAAGCTGTTGAAGAAGCTCTTAATCAAATTAAAGGGTTTTTAAGAAAAAGGATTTCAGATACACTTTCACTTAGATTTACACCTGAGATTAGAGTTAAGATGGATGACAGTATTAACTACGCTATGAAAATTACAAAACTTCTCAACGATATCAAAGGACAGTGATTGCTATGAAATGGGAGTATTATACAAATCCAGGTTTTAACTCCCTATCTATTAGTAGTGAGTTACAAATTTCAAATTTTTTAACTACACTGCTTGTTAACAGAGGATTTAATAATATCGAAAAAATAAAAGAATTTTTATACCCAGAACTGAATAATTTTAGAGACCCTTTTGACTTTGAAAATATGGAAAAAGTAGTTGAAAAAATCATTGAAGTTAAAAATAGGAATGGAAAAATCTTTATCTATGGAGATTATGATGTTGATGGTATAACAGCGGCAGTGTTTTTAACACATTCTTTAAAAAATATTGGAGTTTTAGTTGACTATTATATTCCAAATAGAAGTGAAGAAGATTACGGTTTAGATAGAAAAAATTTAGATTATATGTATTCTTGCGGAGCTGAACTTGTTATTACTGTTGATACTAGTATTAACTCTATTGAAGATATTCGTTATGGGCGTTCACTTGGCATAGATGTCATTATTACAGATCATCATAAAAGTGCTAAGGAAACTGAAGATGATGAGATTCTTTATATCAATCCTAAACTTAGCAGTAAATACGGTTTTAAATACCTATCTGGAGCTGGTGTAGCTTTAAAAGTTGCTCAAGCCCTTTATACAAAACTAAATATTAACCTTAATTCTTTGCATGACTATTTAGATATTGTAATGATTGGAACTGTTGCTGATGTTGTACCTGTTGTAGATGAAAATAGGCTGATAATTCGTGAAGGTTTAAAAAAATTAAAAACCACTAACATTAAAGGTCTAACTGCACTTATTAAATACTTGAAGTTGCATCATAGACCTCTCTCAGCCACAGATATAAGTTATTTTATAGCTCCTCTTATTAACTCTTTAGGGAGAATTGGAATCTCTCGTGTAGGAGCGGACTTTTTCATTAAAAACGATGATATCAAAATATTTAATATCATTGAAGATATGAAAAAATCAAATAAAACAAGGCGTGAATTAGAAAGAAAAATTTATGAAGAAGCTGTTTCAATTATAGAAATGGACCCTTCTAAATTCAAAAGTGCTATATTTTTAACTTCTAAGAACTGGCATCCTGGAATTATTGGAATTGTTGCATCTAGATTGTGTATGAAATATGAAGTTCCTACAGTTTTAGTTTCAATAGATAATAATATTGGAAAAGCTTCTTCTCGTAGTTTAAACGGTATTAATATTTTTAATATTTTTAAAAATATGTCACACCTTTTATCTCGTTTTGGAGGGCATGATTTAGCTGCTGGATTTGTAGCCAAAGACTCTAATTTAGATGAAATAAATAATTTTTTCCAAAAAGAGGTTTCTAACTCTAACATTGTAGAAGTTGAGCGTTCTTTAAAAATAGATATGGATTTCTCAATTGATCAGATTTCTAACTCTATTTTAGAAGATTTAGATCTGTTGTCACCTTTTGGTTTTGATAACTCTCAACCTATTTTTGTAGACAGAAATTTAACTTTTGAAAATATAAAAAAATTTGGATTAGATAACAAACATTTTTCTGGTATAGTAGTGAAAAACAACAAAAAATTTCATATGGTAGGTTTTGATTTAGGAAAATATATTGATGATGATAATTATCCACTTCAAAAATTTGATATTGCTTATTATCCAGAAAAAAATTTCTTTAAAAATGAAAATTCTATTCAAATAAAAATAAAAGATTTAAGAATCAAAGATGATTTTTTAGATTTTTTTCATAACTAGCATTACTAAACTTTATTAAAAACTATAAATTAGTTTTCATATAACACAAATGTAAATTATAGGAGGAAAAATGAAACACTTAGTAACAAGAAAAGAGAATTCTGCTGTTGAAGTAAAATTAACTTTAACAAAAGAGGAAGTATCACCTATTAAGGAAACTATCTTAAAAACTTTAGCAACAAAAGTTGAAGTTCCTGGATTTAGAAAAGGGCATGCTCCACTTGATAAAGTTGAGGCTAACTTCCCAGATGCAGTTAAAGAAGAGTTAGTTGATTCTATATTAAAAGCTAACTATGAAACTGTATTATCTGCAGAAAATATTAACCCAGTTAGCTATATTTACAATGTAAAAGCTGAAAAAGTTAACGATGAATTTGAATTAACTTTTATGGTAGATGAGTTTCCTGCAATTAAATTAGCTGAATACAAAGGGTTAACAGTTGAAAAAAGAGTTATTGAATTTAAAGAAGAGACATTAACTACTGAAATTGACGCTTTATTAAATAGAAAATCATCTTTAGTTGACGCTGAAGAGGGTTATAAAGCTGTTATGGGTGATACTGTTGATTTAGCTTTTGACGGTTATATCGATGGAGTTGCTTTTGATGGTGGAAAATCTGATTCTCACCAATTAAAATTAGGAAGCCACATGTTTATAGATAACTTTGAAGAGCAATTAGTTGGATACACTGTTGGACAAGAAGGAGAGGTTAATGTAACTTTCCCTGCTGAATATGGACATGCTCCACTTGCTGGAAAACCTGCTGTTTTTAAAGTAAAAATAAATGCTATTAAGAAAACTGTTACTCCTGAGCTTAATGATGAAACAGCTAAAGAATTAGGATTTGAATCTGTTGAAGATTTAAAAGCTAAAAAGAAAGAAGAAATCATTGCTAGAGAGGAATCTATAGTTAAAAATGAAGCTACTGCTAAATTAATTAACATGATTTCTGATGCTACTGAAATTGCAATCCCTAACTCAATGATTATGAGAGAAGTAGAAAACAAAGTTAAAGAGATGGAGCAACACTTATCAATGCAAGGTGCAAACATGGAAATGTACTTAAAAATGATAGGAAAGACTTTTGAAGATATGGTTAAAGAGATGAGACCTATGTGTCAATCTAAAGTTAAAGCTGACCTTATTTTAGAAGAGATTGCTAAAGTTGAAAAATTAACTGTTACAGAAGAGGAAATGGAAGCTAAAATGGCTGAAATAGCTAAAATGTACGGAATGGACTCTGTTAAATTAGTTGAAGAGTTAAACAAGCACAACAACTTAGAGAGTTTCAAACAAAACTTAAATGTTGATATCACACTTGAAAAAGCTGTTGACTTTATATTAGCTAACACAAAATAATTATAATATCAATTTTATTGACTAGGTAGAATTTTCTACCTAGTTTTTTTATATTTAATTAGCGCTTTTCTATTTTAATATATGCTTTTTTCTGATATAATATAAGCTAGTAAAGTTGAAAATTGGAGGTAAAATTATGTATAACATATATAGTCCTACTGTTATTGAAAACTCTGGTAGAGGGGAAAGAGCTTATGATGTATACTCTAGGCTTTTAAAAGATAGAATTATTTTTTTAGGTACAGAAATTGATGATAATGTGGCTAATGCTGTTGTTGCACAGCTGCTATTTTTAGAGGCGGAAGATCCAGAAAAAGATATCATTATGTATATTAATAGCCCAGGAGGAGTCGTTACTGCGGGAATGGCTATTTATGATACTATGAATTATATAAAACCTGATGTACAGACTGTATGTATAGGACAAGCTGCAAGTATGGGGGCTTTTCTTCTTTCTGCAGGTGCTAAAGGTAAAAGGTTTGCCCTTGAAAATTCAAGAATAATGATCCACCAGCCTTTAGGGGGAGCAAGAGGACAAGCTACAGATATAGAAATTCAAGCTAAAGAGATTTTACGTTTAAAAGAGGTTTTAAATGGACTTTTAGCTAAACATACTGGTCAAAGTATAAAAAAAATTACTAAAGATACTGACAGAGATAACTTTATGTCTTCTGCTGAAGCTGTAGAGTATGGTCTTATTGATAAAGTTTTTACTAGATAAGGTGGTGAAATTATGGTAACAAAAAATTCAAAAGTTTGCTCTTTTTGTGGAAAAGGAAAAGATGAGGTTGAGCAGATGGTTGCTGGTCCTAATGGTGTTTTTATATGTGATGAGTGTATAGATGGTATAGCTGAAATGATGGGTCTTAATGGAAGCTTCTATGATGACGAAGAGGGTCCAGCTGATATCCACCATAGCAGCCACTCTTTAAAAGATTTTAAACTTCTATCTCCTAAAGAGATTAAAGAAAAACTTGATGAGTATGTTATAGGGCAAGAGGAACCAAAAAAAGTTTTATCAGTTGCAGTTTATAACCATTATAAAAGATTAACGCATAACTTAAAAATAGATAAAGATTCTGCTAATGATATAGAGTTACAAAAAGCTAATGTATTGCTTGTGGGACCTACTGGTTCTGGAAAAACACTTCTTGCTCAAACTCTTGCAAAAATCCTTCATGTGCCTTTTGCTATAGCGGATGCTACTACTCTTACTGAAGCTGGGTATGTTGGTGATGATGTTGAAAATGTAATTGTTAGACTGCTTCAATCAGCAAACTATGATGTTGAAGCTACTCAAAGAGGGATTATTTATATAGATGAGATTGATAAGATTGCTAGAAAATCAGAAAATACTTCTATCACTCGTGATGTTTCAGGAGAAGGGGTTCAACAAGCTCTTCTTAAAATAGTAGAAGGGACTGTAGCAAATGTTCCACCTAATGGTGGAAGAAAGCATCCAAATCAAGAGATGATTGCTGTAGACACTTCTAATATCCTTTTTATAGTTGGTGGAGCTTTTGAAGGTTTAGAAAAACTGATACAAGCAAGAACTTCTAAGAAATCATTAGGGTTTGGCGCTGATATAGAGAAGAAAAAATTTGAAGAAGAGACAAAAGTTTTCCAAAATATTTTACCTGAAGATTTAGTAAAAAATGGGATCATCCCTGAACTAGTTGGAAGACTTCCAATTATAACTACTTTAGAAAAATTGGATGAAAAAGCTCTTATTAAAATTTTAACAGAACCTAAAAATGCCATTATTAAGCAATACACTAAATATTTAGAGATGGATGGAGTTAAATTAGAGTTTGAAGAAGATGCTCTGAAAAAAATAGCTGAAGTTGCTCTAAAAAGAAAGATTGGAGCTAGAGGTTTAAGAGCAATTATAGAGTCTATAATGCTTGATATCATGTATACAGTTCCATCTGATAAAAAAATAAAATCTGTAACAATCACTGAAGAGACTATTACAGATAATACTAAAATTATAATTAATAATAAGAAGAAAGGATAGGTTTTTAATTATGAAACAATTACCATTTATACCTACTAGAGATATGATTATATTTCCTGGAGTTGTAACTCCGTTATATGTAGGAAGAACTTTAAGTATCGCAACAATAGAAAAATCTGTTGCCAACAAAAGTCAAATTTTATTAGGAATGCAAAAAGACCCATTTGATGAAAACCCAAACCTTGAAACAGGCATTAATTTTACTGGAGTAGTCGCTAACATTATTCAAGTTGTAAAAATGCAAAACGACACTATAAAAGTGCTAGTTGAAGGGGATTCAAGAGCTCATATAAGTGATATCCAAATTATAAACGGAGAGTATCTTGCTAATTATGAAATTTTAAAACCTAATAATTTAGATCCTAACTTAACAGATGCTCTTCTTAGAAAAGTCCTAAAATCTTTTGAACAATTTGCATCATTAGCTGCTAAAGTTCCTAGCGATTTAATTACAACTATGAGAAGTATCAAAGATTTAGATAACGTTTTTAATGTTGTCTCTTCTCATCTGCCTATAACTAGTGAATTAAAGCAAGAGCTCCTGAGTGAGGTTGATTTAGAAACTAGAGGGTATGCACTCCTTGAAATTCTTTCTCAAGAGATTGAAATATCAAAATTAGAAAAAAAACTTGATGATAAAGTTAAAGATAAACTTAACACAGCACAAAAGAATTTTTATTTAAAAGAAAAAATAAGCGCTATTAAAGAGGAGATTGGTGAATCTGCCGACGATGACTTAAAAGAATTAGAAAAAGAGATAAAAAAAGCTAAGCTTCCTAAATATGCTCAAAAGAAAGCTGAAGCAGAGCTGAAAAAACTTTCTAAAATGGCTTCATTCTCAGCTGAAGCTAGTGTTTGCAGAACATATATTGAGACAATAATCTCTCTTCCTTGGTCTAAAGAAAGCAAAGATATTTTAGATATAAAATTGGCTAGTGAAACTTTAGAAAAAGATCACTATGGACTGCATGATGTTAAAGATAGAATTTTGGATTATTTAGCTGTTAAACAGTTAAACCCCAACACAAAAGGTGGAATTCTTTGCCTTGCTGGTCCTCCAGGAGTTGGAAAAACATCTCTTGTTAAATCTATAGCTGAATCTATGGGAAGAAAATTTGTTAGAGTTTCATTAGGAGGAGTCCGTGATGAAGCTGAAATTCGTGGACATAGAAGAACTTATGTGGGGTCTATGCCTGGTCGTATTATAAAAGCTTTAAAAGAGGCTGGCACATCAAACCCTGTAATACTTTTAGATGAGATTGATAAAATGGCCTCAGATTTTAAAGGGGATCCATCTTCTGCTATGTTAGAAGTTCTTGATCCTGAGCAAAACTACCATTTTGAAGATCACTATTTAGATATGCCTTTTGATTTATCAAAAGTATTCTTTGTTGCTACTGCAAACGACTTAAGAGGAGTTTCTGCACCTTTAAGGGACAGAATGGAGATTATATCTCTCTCTTCTTATACAGAGTTTGAAAAACTTCATATTGCAAAAAAATATCTGATAAAACAGTCACAAGATGACAATGGTCTATCTAAAATAAAATTTGAAATATCAGACAATACTATTTTAAAAATTATTAATGAATACACAAGAGAAGCTGGAGTTAGAAATTTAAAAAGAGAGTTCAATTCACTTTTCAGAAAACTTGCAAGAGAAGTTATTGAAAAAGATAAGAAAAAAATCTCTATTACACTTACTAATTTAGAGAAATATTTAGGAAAGCCTAAATTAAAACCTGAAAAATTAAGAGAAAAAACACTGAAGCAAGGGGTTGTAAATGGACTTGCTTGGACTGCTTACGGTGGTACAACACTGGAAGTTCAAGGTGTTTCAGTAAATGGTAAAGGTGCTCTTTCCCTTACTGGTACTTTAGGTAATGTAATGAAAGAATCAGCAACAGTTGCCTTTACATATATAAAATCACATTTAGAGGATTTTAATTTAAATGAAACTGATTTCTTTGAAAAAAAAGATATTCACCTTCATTTCCCTGAAGGGGCTACCCCTAAAGATGGACCATCTGCTGGTATTGCCATTACAACTGCAATATTATCTGTTGTCTCTGGAAGAAAGATTAGACAGGATGTGGCTATGACTGGAGAGGTTACTATTACTGGAGAGGTTCTTCCAATTGGTGGAGTAAAAGAAAAAGTAATAGGAGCTCACAGAGTTGGTATAAGAGAGGTTATTCTTCCTGATGAAAATAGAGCTGATGAACAGGATATCCCTAAAGAGATAAAAAAAGATATGATTATCCATTTTGTCTCTACATATAAAGAGGTTGAAGAGATTATCTTAGAAAAAATTGATACTCCTAAAAAGAAAGTGAATAAAAAGGAGAAAGTGAAAAAAGATGCAAATTAAACAAGCTGAATTTGTAAAATCTGCTGTCTATGAGAAAGACTATCCCGAGCATAAAGGTAGATTGGAATTTGCCTTTGTAGGTAGATCTAATGTTGGAAAATCTTCTCTTATAAATAGCATTACAAATAGAAAAAAATTAGCTAAAACAAGTAAAACACCTGGAAGAACACAACTTATAAATTATTTTCTTATAAACAGTGATTTTTACGTGGTTGACCTTCCTGGGTATGGTTTTGCTAAAGTACCAAAAGAAATGAAAAAAGAGTGGGGAGATACTATGAACAGATATCTTGCTTCTCATAGAGGAAAATTTGTTTTCGTTCTTTTAGATATAAGAAGGGTTCCAAGTGAAGAGGATTTAGAGATGCTACAGTGGTTAGATCATTACAATGTGCCATTTAAAATAATTTTCACTAAAATGGATAAAGTTTCTGGAAATGATAAATTTAAATGTCTAAAAGATATAAGAAAAAAAATAGATTTTGACAACAATGATGTTCTTTTCCACTCATCCCTTACAAATAATGGAAAAGATGATGTTTTGAATTTTATTGAAGAGATGTTAAGTGAAGAGTACGTTGAGCCTGAAACTTTAATCCCTTGCATTGAAGCTGATAAAAAAGTTGAAACTGAAGAGGATGACTTGGAAGATTAAAAAAATAAATAACTTTGAATACATTACATAAAAATATAAAATAATAATAATTTTTTTATTATTAGGAGGTTGATATTAAGTGTTAAATGAATTAGAAAAAACATACTCCCCTAAAGATATAGAGGATAAATGGTATAAAGTTTGGGAGGAGAATAAGTATTTTAAAGCTACTTTAGACGATAATAAGCCGAATTATTCAATAGTTATCCCACCACCAAATGTAACTGGAATTTTACATATGGGGCATGTACTTAATAATACTATTCAAGATACTATTATTAGATATAAAAGAATGAGCGGATACAATACTTTATGGATGCCTGGAACTGACCATGCTGGAATTGCTACTCAAAATATGGTTGAAAGAAAACTTGCTAAAGAGGGTCTAAAAAAAGAGGATTTAGGAAGAGAGAAATTTATTGAGCAAGTATGGGATTGGAAAAATCAATATGGTAATATTATTACTGGACAGCTTAGAAAATTAGGTGCTTCACTTGATTGGGACAGAGAGAGATTTACAATGGATGAAGGACTTTCTGATGCTGTTAAAGAGATCTTTATAAAATTATATAATGACGGACTTATTTATAGAGGGGAGTATATTGTAAACTGGTGTCCTAGATGTGGAACTGCTCTTGCTGACGATGAAGTTGATCATGAAGATAAAGCTGGAAAACTTTGGTTTATCAAATACCCTGTAAAAGGTAGCAAAGAGTTTTTAACTATTTCAACAACTAGACCTGAAACAATGCTTGCAGACGTTGCTGTTGCTGTTAACCCTAATGATGATAGATTTAAACATTTAGTTGGAAAAACTCTTATCCTTCCTTTAGTTGGAAGAGAGATCCCTGTTATTGCTGATGATTATGTTGATATCGAGTTTGGTACAGGAGCTTTAAAAATTACTCCTGCTCATGATCCTAATGACTTTGCTGTTGGAAAAAGACATAACTTACCTATTATCAATATGATGACAAAAGAGGGAAATGTAGTATCTGAGTATACTAAATATGCCGGACTTGAAAGATTTGAAGCAAGAAAAGTTATGGTTGCTGATTTAGAGGCAGAAGGTGCTCTTGTTAAAGTTCAAGACCATAATAACTCTGTTGGAGGATGTTATAGATGTTCTACTATTATAGAGCCTAGAGTATCTGAACAATGGTTTGTTAAAATGGAGCCTCTTGCTAAAAAAGCCATTGCAGTTGTTCAAAATGGAGATGTTTCTATAGCTCCAAAAAGATGGGAAAAAGTTTACTATAACTGGTTAGATAATATTAGAGACTGGTGTATCTCAAGACAGATTTGGTGGGGACACAGAATCCCTGCTTACTATGGTCCAGATAGACATATCTTTGTAGCAAAAAATATGGAGGATGCTAAAGCTCAAGCAGCTATTCATTATGGAAAAGAGGTGGAACTTGTTCAAGAGGAAGATGTTCTTGATACTTGGTTCTCATCAGCACTATGGCCTTTCTCAACTTTAGGTTGGCCTGAAAAGACTATAGAGCTTGAAAAATTCTATCCAACAGCAACACTTGTTACTGGAGCAGATATCCTTTTCTTCTGGGTTGCTAGAATGATTATGTTTGGACTTGATGTAATGAAAGAGATTCCATTTAAAGATGTATATTTACATGGAATTGTTAGAGATGAGATTGGTAGAAAGATGTCTAAAACTTTAGGTAACTCACCTGATCCACTTAACTTAATAGATGAGTATGGAGCAGATGCAATTAGATTTACTATGCTTTATAACACTTCTCAAGGGCAGGATGTGCACTTCTCTGAAAAACTTATAGAGATGGGAAGAAACTTTGCTAATAAAATTTGGAATGTTTCAAGATTCGTTATGATGAATTTAGAAGGGTTTGATGCAAAATCTGTAGATACAAGCAAACTACAATATGAGCTTGTTGATAAATGGATTATCTCTAGATTCAATGAAACTTCAAAAGATGTTAGAGAGAAACTAGATAAATTCCAACTTGATGAAGCAGCAAAATCTGTTTATGAATTTTTAAGAGGGGATTTCTGTGATTGGTATGTTGAACTTGCAAAAGTTAGACTTTACAACAACCCTGAAATCTCAACTGAGGCTAGAACAACGGCGCAATATGTTTTATGGTCTATTTTAGAGGGTGGATTAAGACTTTTACACCCATTTATGCCATTTATGACTGAAGAGATTTGGCAAAAAATTAAAATAGATGGGGAGACAATCATGTTACAAGAGTTTCCTACTCCAAATGACGATTTAATCCAATCAGATGTTGTTAAATCTTTTGAATATGTTCAAGGTTTAGTTTCATCTTTAAGAAATATTAAAGCTGAAGTAGGGATCTCTCCTGCTAAAGAGGTTAAAGTTGTAATAAGAACAACTGATTCAACTGAGCTTAACACTATCAAAGATAACTTCCAGTTCATTACTAAACTTGCTAAAATAGAGGAACTTCTATTTGGATCTGATGTTTCAACTCCAGAACAAAGTGGTTTTAGAGTTAACGGAAAATCTGAAGTATTCATGATTTTAACAGGGCTTTTAGATGTTGAAGCTGAAACAAAAAAAATCAATGAGCAGATTACTAAAATTTTAGCTGAGAAAGAGAAAGTAGATAGAAAACTTTCTGATGAAAAATTTACTTCTAAAGCTCCTGCTCACATACTAGAAAGAGAGCAAAGAATTCAACAGGAGTATCAAGATAAATTAGATAAGTTACAAGATAACTTAAAAAATCTTAAATAATTTTTTGAAAAATATTCAAATAAAAATAGAGTACTCTTAGAGTACTCTATTTTTTACACACATATATATACCTTTTAAATTTCCCTTTTGGTAATGTACAGTTGTCATCTATTCTTAACCCAGTTTTTTCTACCATATACGCAAGCTCTTCAAAACTTATCAATATTAGCTTGTCTGAAATTTCAGCAGCTTTATTTATTAAACTCTGCTGCTCCTCTTTTGTAATATGGCTAAATATGCCATAAGGGATATCTAATATTGAAATATCAAATTTTGTATTAATATTATGCATGTCATCGTTAATAACAATTGGCTTATATCCGTAATGAATTAAATTTTCATTTGCATCCTTTGCTATGGATTTATTTATTTCATATGCAGCAATATCTATTCCCATAAATGAAGCTTCTATAACTATAGTCCCAGCTCCACAACATGTGTCGATTACTTTTAAATTTTTATCCCCACATGTGGCAATATTTAAAATTGATTTTGCAAGTTTAACTCCTAAAGATTGAGAGTATGAACAAGGTTTATCTATATGATTATTCCATAAAAAATTATTTTTTTCATATATTCCAAATATCCATTTCCCTTTAAGATATGTCAGTCCAAAAAGAGTGGTTGGCATATACATATTGGGATTACCTATTACTTTAAGACCTACCTCTTTTACTTTAGATAATCGCTCATCGTATGGAATATTATCTTTATCCAATCTCATATACTCTACTTTGAACCCTTCATATTTTATAGGTTTTTCACTCAACTCCATTAAAATCTCTTGAAAACTCTCTTTTTCATAAATAATCTCCATTCTAGATTTTATAAAGGCACTATCTGAAGGATCTATTCCTATTTCACTTTTAAATACTTTTTCCTCTGTATTTAAATTAAAAAGCTGTCTCACTTCTAATAAAGCTAACTCTTTTTCCAAAATTGGATAATTTATTAAATATAAATAATTTTTCAACTTTTATCTCCTGTTGTATCAGTTTTGCTATTTATTATACAACTATTATTCTAAAGTTCAAAATTATTGTTTCTCCTCTTTGTATTCAAATATTATTTTATCTGCTGCTGCACCGTGAAATTCACTATAATGAGCAAAATCAAAGTGGAAATTACCACGTCCCTGTGTCATAGAGTTTAAATCCAGTGCGTATTTCAGGATCTCATTATATGGAACTTCTGCTGTAATAATTTGTTTTCCATTCTTTCCTGTATTTATTCCACCTATTTTCCCTCTACGCTTATTCAGATCCCCCATAATGTCTCCAACATAGATTTCAAGAACCTCTATCTCCATTTTCATAATTGGCTCTAATAGCACTGGTTTAGCCTCTTCCATAGCTTTTTTAAATGCTAATATTGCTGCTAATTTAAATGCCATTTCACTTGAGTCTACATTATGGTATGAACCATCAAAAAGTGTTGCTTTAAAATTAATTACAGGGTATCCTCCTAATGAACCTTTCATTTTAGCCTCTATTAACCCTTTTTCAACTGCTGGAATATACGATTTTGGAACCACTCCCCCATGTATATTGTCAACAAATTCAAACTCTTCCATACATGGTTCAAATTTAATATATACATCTGCAAATTGCCCTGCTCCACCAGTCTGCTTTTTATGTTTTCCCTGTACTTCAACTCTCTCTTTAATTGTTTCCCTGTAAGCAATTTTAGGTTCATCTGCTATACAGTGAACACCAAATTTGATTTCTGCTCTGCTTATGGCTATGTTTAAATGTTTTTCCCCTCTACACCCAAGGAGCATCTCTTTTGTTTCAACATTTCTTTCTACAGTGTATGATGGATCCTCTTCACAGATTTTTTGTAGAGATGTACTGAGTTTTTCATCATCATTTTTATTTTTTGGTTCTATTGAGTAATAAATACAAGGCTTAGGAAACTCTATTGAATCATATACTATTGGTTTATCCTTGCAGCAGATTGTATCCCCTGTTTTAGTAAATTGAAGTTTAGTAGCAGCACCTATATCACCTGCTCTTACTTCATCACCTTGAATTTGAGAGTTACCCCTTAAAAAAATCATATGTGATATTTTTTCTTTCTTATGCCTAGTAGAGTTTAAAACTTCCATATCTTTTTTTACCACACCTGAATTTACTTTGAATAAAGATATTTTACCAATAAAAGGATCAACTAATGTTTTAAAAACAATTGCTGAAAATGTTTCCTCTTCACTTACTATTCTTTCTATAACCTCACCAGTTTCAGGATATTTACCATATCTTTTTCCCCCTTCCATTTCATTAGGAGTGGGCATATATGTAAACATCATATCAAAAAGTGTTAAAACTCCTACATGGTTAGATGAAGAACCCATAATAACCGGTACTATATCACCATTACAAACACCTCTGTGAAGCCCATCATGTATCTCATCTAATGTAAACTCCTCTCCATTAAAATATTTTTCCATATATTTTTCATCAACTTCTGCCACTGCCTCTAAAAGCATTGACCTTACTGATTCCACATCTATATTTTCTGGGATAGGGGCATCTACACACTCTTTTCCATTATATATTCTACCAATTTTATCTACTACATTAACAAATCCTTTGAACTCTTCCCTTTCAATTACAGGGATACAAAATGGTGCAACTTTTTTTCCAAATTTTTCTTTTAGCTCTTCCAAAAGCTTATTATAATTTTTAATCTCTTTATCCATTTTATTTAAAAAGATGATTCTAGGGGTTTTCTGCTCTTCTAATATCTCCCATACTTTTTCAGTTCCAACTTCAACTCCTGCAGTAGCATCGACAACTATAACCGCTCCACCAGCTACTCTTGTTGCTGACAATACCTCTCCTACGAAATCAAAATATCCCGGTGTATCTAATATATTATACTTATGCCCTTTATACTCAATTGGGACTATTGATGTATTTATTGAAAATTGATATTTTACCTCTTCTTTATCATAATCTGAAACTGTAGTTCCACTTTCTATACTACCCTTTTTCTTAGTATTTCCAGCCATGTATAGAAGAGCCTCTGTAAGTGATGTTTTTCCACTCCCTCTATGACCTAAAAATGCAATATTTCTGATTTGACCCATTTCATAATTAATCATAAATTCCCCCTATCAACTTTTTCATTTTATATATTTAAAATAAATATTTATGCCTTATAGTTCGTTATTTTTATGATTTATCCTTTATTTTTCATGAATTTTTTACTACGCTTTAGACGTATTTACTTTAAATAATAAAAAAAGAGGTTAGCTATACAACTAACCTCCTTTTTAATTTAAGAAAATAGATCTTTCAGTCTATCTAAAAAACCTTTTTTATGTTTATAATTTTTATCTTTTAAACTTTCATCAAAGGCTTTTAATAAACCTGCCTGCTCTGGATTTAAGTGAATAGGAATCTCTACAAAAACTTCAACAACCTGTTGACCTTTTTTACCTGTTCTCATATTTACTATCCCCTCTTCACGCATAGAGAATCTCTTCCCACTTTGAGTTCCTTCAGGGATTTTTATTGTTTTCTTTCCATTTAGAGTAGGTACTTCAATATCTCCACCTACAGTAGCTGTATAGTAGCTAATAGGTACTTTGCAATATACATCCTGGCCATCTCTTTCAAAGAAATCGTGCTGTTTTACTTTTATAAATATGTAAAGATCTCCATTTTCTCCACCTTGAGTACTAGCTTCTCCCATATCAGAAAGTTTCAATTTTTGTCCATTATCTATTCCAGCTGGAATTTTTACAGTTTTTTCTACTGTTTCACGAACTACTCTGCTTCCATGGCATTTTTCACACTTATGCTCTGGAATCTCTCCTGTTCCATGACACTCATCACACATATCCTCTGTTTGGAAATTACCTAACATAGTTCTTTGAATTTTTCTAATTCTTCCTGAACCACCACATTTTGGACATTTATTTACTTTTGTTCCAGGTTTGGCCCCTGTTCCACTACATACTCCACACTTTCCATTTCTAGCATATTTTATAGTTTTTTCTATACCTTTAGCTGCTTCTTCTAATGTTATCTCTACTTGATAGCTTAAATCATCTCCAGGTTCCGGTCCTCTAGGTCTCCCTCTTCTTCCGCCACCTCCAAATCCTCCACCAAAGAATGAACCAAAAATATCCCCTAAATCATCTGCACCAAAACCACCAAATCCGCCGAATCCACCAGCTCCAGCTCCGCCATTTTCAAAAGCTGCATGACCATAAGTATCATACTGTTGTTTTTTAGTTGCATCAGATAAAACTTGATAAGCTTCATTTATCTCTTTAAATTTTGCTTCAGCTTCTGCTTTCTCTTTATCGCTAGCCTGACTAAATTTATCTGGGTGATATTGCATAGCAAGCTTTCTATATGCTTTTTTTATCTCTGCTTCAGTGGAACTTTTTGTAACCCCTAAAACTTCATAAAAATCTCTTTTTGACTTTGACATAAAAAATTCTCCTTATCAACTAATTTAAGATAGGGATAGCTTTAAAACTATCCCTTATCTCTTTAATAAAATAAATTATTAATCTACTACTTCAGCTTCTGCTACATCATCATCAGATTTTTTATTTTGTGTATCTCCAGCTCCACCTTGTTGTTGTCCTTGTTGAGCCTCTTTATAAATCTCTTCTGCTAATCTGTGTGCTGCTTTTGATAAATCCTCTATTGCTTTTTCAATAGCCTCTTTATCCTCTCCATCTTTAACTTTCTTTAACTCTTCTAATGCAGAGTTTATAGCTGTTTTTTCCTCTTCTGTAGCTTTAGCTCCATGCTCTTGCATTGTTTTTTCTGTAGATGAGATTAACATATCAGCTTTATTTCTAACTTCTACTAAGTCTTTGAATTTTTTATCATCAGCTTCGTGAGCTTCCGCATCTTTTTTCATTCTTTCAATCTCTTCAGTAGATAAGTTAGTTGATCCTGTAATTGTTACTCTATTCTCTTTTCCAGTTCCTAAATCTTTTGCAGAAACATGAACTATTCCGTTAGCATCTATATCGAATGTTACTTCAATTTGAGGCACTCCTCTTGGAGCTGCTGGAATACCATCTAGGTTGAACTCTCCTAATTTATGGTTATCTAAAGCTTTTGCTCTCTCTCCTTGAATTACATTTATTGTAACTGCTGGTTGGTTATCCACAGCTGTTGAGAAAACTTGAGATTTTTTTACTGGGATAGTTGTATTTTTATCAATAATCTTAGTTGCTACTCCACCTAAAGTCTCTATACCTAATGATAATGGCGTTACATCAAGAAGTAAAACATCTTTTACATCTCCCATTAATACTCCACCTTGAATAGAGGCACCTGCTGCAACAACTTCATCAGGATTAATCCCTTTATTTGGTTTCTTTCCAAAGAATGCCTCTACCCACTCTTGAACTGCTGGTATTCTTGTAGATCCTCCTACTAATAAGATCTCATCTATATCTGTCGGCTTTAATCCTGCATCTTGTAAAGCTGTTTTTGTTGGTCCTTGAGTTGCTTCAACTAATGACTTAGTTAAATCATTAAATTTAGCTCTTGTTAATCTTGTTTCTAAATGCTTTGGTCCTGTCGCATCCATTGTAATAAATGGTAATGAGATTGGAGTTTCCATCATTGTTGAAAGCTCTTTTTTAGCTTTTTCTGCTGCGTCCTTCAATCTTTGGTAAGCCATTTTATCATTTAATAAATCGATTCCATTCTCTTTTTTAAACTCATCAGCTAACCAGTGGATAACTACATCGTCAAAATTATCTCCACCTAAATGGTTATTTCCGTTTGTTGCTAAAACTTCAATTACTCCGTCAGCTATTTCTAGAACTGAAACGTCGAAAGTTCCTCCACCAAGGTCAAATACTAATACTTTTTCCTCTTTTTGTTTATCAAGTCCATAAGCTAAAGCTGAAGCTGTTGGCTCATTTATGATTCTTTTTACTTCTAAACCTGCAATTACTCCTGCATCTTTTGTAGCTTGTCTTTGTGCATCTGTAAAATAAGCTGGAACTGTAATTACCGCTTCTGTTACTGCCTCTCCTAAATATGATTCAGCATCCTTTTTTAATTTTTTTAAGATCATTGCTGAAATCTCTTGTGGCGTATATGATTTTCCAAAAACATTTACTTTATAATCTGATCCCATGTGAGTTTTAATTGAAGCGATTGTTGAAGTTGGATTTGTTATAGCTTGTCTTTTAGCTATCTCTCCTACTATAATCTCCCCATTCTCTTTAATATTTACAACAGATGGTGTAGTTCTAGCTCCTTCTGCATTTGTTATAATAGAAAAGTTTCCCCCTTCCATTACTGCTACACACGAATTTGTTGTTCCTAAGTCAATTCCAATTATTTTTGCCATTTTTTCCTCCTAATTTTTCATTTAATCTATTCTTAATTTTACTTTTAAACTTTATTTTTTACCCTTTTTTGCAAACTTTAACCATTGCAGGTCTAATTATCTTATCTTTCATTTTATATGCTTTTTGAAAAACTTGAATAATCTGGTCATTCTCATGGTTTGGAGAGTCCTCTACCATAACTGCATGATGAGCATGAGGATCATAAATTTTTCCTTCAGATTCTATCTCTTCTACCCCTTCTGATGACATTATCCCTTTCATCTGAGACAGTGTCATCTCAACTCCTTTTATTAAAGAGTCAAAATCTTTTGTTTCTGATGAAGCTAATATTGCTCTTTCTAAATTATCTACATTATCTAAAAGTTTAACCATTATTTTCTCTGAAGCATATTTTCTTAGCTCTTCTAGCTCTCTCTCTTGTCTTTTTCTGAAATTTTGAAATTCAGCATTTTTTCTAAGATAGTCAGCTTTTAGCTCCTCTGATTCTTTTTTCAGTTTTTCATTTTCTGCTTTAATCTTATCTGTCTCTGATAACTCTATCTCAGCTTCTTTTATCTCTTCACTGGCTACTCTTTCCTGCTCTTTTTCTAATTTGTTTTCCTTTTCAGACATCATTTCACTTCCTCTATATCTATTTTTTTTATTACTTTATTTACCTCTTTACTTACATAATCCACTAACCCTATAGTTTTAGAATAAGCCATTCTTTTAGGACCGATTACTCCAACTATCCCTTCTGAATCCCCTACTTTATATACTGAATAGACAAAACTGTAATTTTCTAACCCTTTTTGATTAATTTCATCACCAAAAATTACATTTACTGCTCCATAATTTTTTTCTTTTTTATTTACAAGCTCTTTGAATAATTTTTTTATATGGTGATCATCACCAAAAATTTTCATAGTTTCTTGAGCATCTATCCCTTGAGTATCTATAATACTTGAAGCGTTATTAAAAAATAGTTTCCCCTCTATATCTGTGTATAACTCTCTTTCAATAGCTTCCTCTATCTCTATGGCTCCACTTGGAAATGCTGTTGTTTCATCTAATATCTTTGTTAATTCTGCTTTAGAAAACTCACCACTAATTATCTTTTCATTTATCTCTTCAGATAATTCAATGACTTCCTTTCTCGAAAGTTTCTCCTCTAAAGCTATATTTTTAGTTCTTATTGCTTTATTCTCCATAACTATTACAGCCATGACTAAATAATCATCTATATGAACAAGTTCTATTTTTTTTATCTTGTTTTTATTATGATTGGGCTCTATTACTATCCCAGCATACGATGTCATTTTAGAAAGTAAATCAGAAGTCTCTTTTAAGATTGAATCCAGTTGATCTACTCTTTTTTCATAAGCAACCTCAATTCTCTCTTTTTCTAATTTAGTTAATTTTTCTATCTCTAAAAGTTCGTCTAAATAGTATCTATAACCTGCATCAGTGGGAATTCTTCCTGAAGATACATGAGTTTTTGCTATATACCCCATATCCTCTAAATCAGCCATAACATTTCTAATTGTTGCTGATGAAAAATCAATTCCATATTTTTTTACTAAAGCTCTTGAACCTATTGTTTCTCCATAAGTCAGATAATAATTGACTATAGCACTTAATACTAATTTTTCTCTGTCTGATACCATTATTATCCTCCTAATTTTTGTTTTTGTTAGCACTCATTATCAAGGAGTGCTAATCATGTTCTTAGTATACTTTTTTATATAAATTTTGTCAATAATTTTTTATAAACTAAAAAAAATAGCTTACACAGAAGCATTTAACATGAATCTGCATAAGCTATTTTTAAATTAATTATCTATTTTTTAACATTTTTTAAAAAATTATTTTTTAGTTACTAACTCTAATTCAACTGGTACGTATGCTGGAACTGTCTCTTTTTTAGCAATTTTATCAGCTATCTCTACCCCTTTAGCACCAATTTCAGATGGTTTTTGTGCAACTGTAGCTGCCATTTTCCCATCCTTAACTGCTTTAACTGCATCATCTGTAGCATCGAAACCAACTACCATAACATTTTTTCTACCTGATGCTTCTAAAGCTTTTATAGCTCCTAATGCCATCTCATCATTATGAGCAAATATTGCGTTAACTTCTGGTTGTGCTTGAAGGATATTTTCTGTTACTGTTAACCCTTTTGTTCTATCAAAATCAGCTGCTTGTTTTGCTACTACTGTTAATTTACCGTTTATAGCTTCATTGAACCCTTTTCCTCTATCTCTTGCTGCTGTAGTTCCTGGGATCCCTTCTAATTCAACAACTTTACCCTTTCCATTTAAAGATTTTAATACGTACTCTCCTGCCATTTTTCCTCCAGCCACATTATCTGAAGCAACGTGTGATACAACTTTACCACCATTCGCTCCTCTGTCTAAAGTAATTACAGGAACTTTCGATCTATTGGCTTCTTTTACTGCTGCTGTTACAGCATCTGAATCTGTTGGATTAATTAGTAATACATCTATCCCTTTTACCATTAAATCTTCAACATTTGATAACTCTTTCGAAGGTGTATTTTGTGAATCTAAAACAATAATTTCATGCCCTAACTCTTTAGCTTTTTTTTCAGCACCCTCTTTTAAAGTTACGAAAAACGGGTTATCTTGTGTTGAAACTACCAGTCCTATTTTGGCTGCATTAGCTACTGAGAACATCCCTAATACCATTGACATTAAAGCAATCTTTCTTAAATTTTTCCTCATACTTAACCACTCCCTTTTTTTATTTATAAAATTTAATTAAAGTTTAATAAACTTATAATTAATTTTATTAACTTTGTTAGTTTTAAATTTTATTCTTTATTTGATTTTTTATCGATTAAAACCGCTATTAATATTACAGCGCCTTTTATCATCATTTGATAATAAGATGAAACATCTAAAAGGTTTAAAGCATTTCCTAAAACACCTATAATTATTGCTCCTAATGCTGTTCCAGTTATTCTTCCAACCCCTCCAGATAGAGACGTTCCACCTAATACTACCGCTGCTATTGCATCAAGCTCATACCCTGCCCCTGCTGTTGGTTGAGCTGAAGATAATCTTGATGTCACTATTATTCCTGCTACTGCTGATAAAGCACCACAAATTCCATAAACTAAAGTTTTGTATTTTCTAGTATCAATTCCAGATAATTTAGTAGCCTCCTCATTACCTCCAATAGCATAAATATATCTTCCAAATTTTAAATTTTTTAAAATATAACCCACTTTCAAGAAAAGGATTACCATTATATAAATAGGTATCGGTATATCAAATAAATATCCTCCACCTATACCATCAAATAGATCTCCACCTGAACTTACTGGAATAGGTTTACCATCAGTGTATATGAGTGTTGCTCCTCTTAACATTGTCATAGTTACTAATGTTACAATAAAAGGCTGTAATTTAGCATATGATACTAAAACTCCATTTAATAATCCGAAAACAAGCCCTATAACTATTGCTATTATAATTGCTGCTATGGGACTAACCCCTTTTGTTATTAATCCTGCACAAAAAGCCCCTGATAGTGCTAAAATTGATCCAACTGATAAATCTATTCCACCTGTTAATATTACCATAGTCATACCTATGGCTATAACAGAGTTAATAGATGTTTGTCTCAGTACATTTAAAAGGTTACTTGTTGATAAAAATCTTGGATTTATTGTTGCTACTATTACAGAAAAAACTATAAGTCCTATTAAAGGTTTATTACTCCATATCTTTTTTAACATCACTCACTCCTACAGCACATCTCATTATTTTTTCTTGAGTTGCTTCTTCTTTTGTTAAATCACCTGTTATTTTGTTTTCATTTAGAACTAAAATTCTATCACTAAGCCCCATTATTTCAGGCATTTCTGAAGATATTATGATGATACTCATCCCTCTTTTTTTAAGCTCATTAATTACATCATAAATCTCTTTTTTAGCTCCTACATCTACCCCTCTTGTAGGTTCATCTAGAATTAAAATTTTAGGGTTACTTAAAAGAGCTTTAGCTATTGCTACTTTTTGTTGATTCCCTCCTGATAAATTTTTAATTATTTGATCCATAGTAGAAGTCTTTATATTGAATTTTTTGATATAATCTGTAACAAGGGATTTCTCTTTATTTTTATCAATCCCTGTAATTTTATTTATATTGTTTAAAGATGATAAAACCATATTTTCTTTTACACTTAAAGATAAAACCAGCCCATCACCTTTTCTATCTTCTGAAACATATGCTATTCCAGCTTTAACTCCATCTTTAGGGGATTTCAAATCTACTAAAACTCCATCTATATATATATTTCCAGAATCTTTTTTATAATATCCATATATTGTTTTAGCCAGTTCTGTTCTTCCAGCTCCCATAAGACCAGCAACACCTAATATTTCACCTTTTTTCAAAGAGAAATTAGCATTTTTTACATATTTAGAGTTTAAATTCTCTACTTTTAATACTTCATCTCCAGGTTCAACTATAACTCTTGGGAACTGCTCTTCTAAAGATCTTCCTACCATTTTCTTTATAATATAGTTTTCATCTATATTTTTTACTTCATCTTCACTGATAAACTTCCCATCTCTCATTATAGTTATATCATGGCAAATTTTAGGTATCTCATTTAATCTATGAGAGATATACACAATACTTTTACCCTCTCTTGCTAACTCTTTTATAACTTTAAATAGTGCCTCACTCTCTTTGTCTGTTAAAGCATCTGTAGGTTCATCCATTATAATTATTTTTGCATTTTGTGATAAAGCTTTTGCAATCTCTACCATCTGCATCTTCCCTATAGTCAACTCTTTTACACTCTTCTTTTCACTCTCTTCCACTCCTAGCAGATCTAGTATCCATCTAGACTCCTTGTACATCAAATCCCAGTCAATCTTTCCAAAAGAGTTAGTGTGTTCCCTTCCTAAAAATATGTTTTCAGCTATACTAAGATATGGGATTAAATTAAGCTCTTGGTGTATTATTGCTATTCCAGCTTCTTGAGACTCCTTCGTATTACTAAAAAATACCTCTTCACCTTTATAACTTATTACTCCTGAATCTTTTTTATACACACCTGTCAAAACTTTCATAAGAGTAGATTTTCCAGCTCCATTCTCTCCCATAAGAGCCATAACTCTTCCTTTATATAAATTTAAATTAGCTCCATCAAGGGCTTTTACTCCTGGAAATGTCTTAACTATATTTTTCATCTCTAATATCAATTCTTTGTTCATTAGAAAACTACTCCTGATTTTAATATAATATTTGCATAAGGAGTACACTCCCCTGTTCTCACTATTGCCTCGCTGTTGGATGTAATTAATTTAAAATCTTCATGAACTACACACTCTATTTTAGGGTTTATATTATGTGCTTTAAAAAGTTCCAAAATCCCTTCATATACTTTTTTGTTCATTGTAAGCATCTCTTCAGCTATTATTATCTCTTCTACCGCCATTTCTGATAAAATAGCGTCTAAAGTTTTTATAAAACTTGGATACCCTGATTCTATGGCTAAATCTATTCTTTTTACCCCTTTAGGGAATGGTAATCCAGCATCACAAACTGTTATATGAGATGTATGCCCTATTTTAGCAATTTCATAAGAAAGCTCACTATTTAATAATCTGCCTTTTTTCATTATTACTCTCCTTTAAAATTTAATACTTCATCTAAGGTAGGGATCGATGTTTGAGCACCAACTCTAGTTACTGAAATAGCTGCCGTTGTCATCCCTCTGTTTATAGATTCTTCTAAAGATAACCCTTGAGAAATTCCATTCACAAATCCCCCTATAAAGCTGTCCCCAGCTGCTGTTGTGTCAATAGCTTTAACTTTATGGGCTTTAAACTCAATTTTTTTATCTTTATCTATATAGATACACCCTTTGCTTCCTAAAGTTACTATAAGACCTTTTACCCCTTTTTTTAATAGTTCATATGCCGCTTTCTCTACTCCTGACTCTGTATCAGTTTTTATTCCAGTTAATATCTCTAATTCAGTTTCATTAGGAATTATATAATCTGAATTTTTTATTATCTCTAAATCTAAATTCATTGCTGGAGCCGGATTTAAAACAGTTATTTTCCCTAGCTCTTTACCTTTTTTTAAAATGTACCTAACTGTATCTATTGGAATTTCTAGTTGAGTAACTATTATATCGCTGTTTTCAACCTCTTTTATATGCTTATTTATATAATCTATACTTACCTCTGAATTTGCTCCTGATACCACTAAAATCCTATTTTGTCCTGATTCTTCTACAATTATTTTAGCAATTCCCGTAGATTTTTCGCATTTTTCTATATTGCTTACATTGACTCCATCTTTTTTCATAGAATCAACTAAGATATCCCCCATCCCTTCCATACCAATTTTTCCTAGCATTGTTATATCAGATTTAAGTTTTCCCATAGCTACTGCTTGGTTAGCTCCTTTTCCCCCTGGAATTTGTAAAAACTCTTTTCCAAACAATGTTTCTCCAGCTCTGGGTGCTCTTTCACAAAAAGTTACTAAATCCATATTTATGCTACCTATTACTAGAATTTTTTTCATTTTATACCTCACTATTTTATTAAAATTGGTTTTATATAAGTTTTGCCATCTTTGATCTCTTCTAGACTTTGTAATAATACTTCACTTATCTCATCCACAGGGATTTTACAAGCTAAAACATCTATTCCTAAAGCTCTAATTACATCATCTTCTTCAAAACACGCCAGTCTTAAATGCTTATTTATCTCTAAACTCTTTTTTAAAACACCTAACAGTATCTGATTGTTTACAGAGTAAAGCGCTGTTATATTTCTATTTTTAAAGTATTCAACTGCCTTTTCCCCTGTCTCAATATTAAATTTACCTTTAAAGATATTATTTTCATCTATATTTAACCCACAATCTTTAAAAGCATCTTTATACCCTTTAAGTCTCTCATTAGAACTTGTTATTGTGCTTTCACCTGTTATTATACCGATATTTTTATGCCCTTCTTCTAATAATCTTTTGGTAATTTCATATGAACCTGAATAGTTATCTAAAAATACTCCATTAAAAGTATAGTTTTCAACATCTCTATCTAGAAGTATACAGTTCACCCCTAAAGATTGAAGCCTTTTTAAAGGGTTATTTGTATAATTACTTTTAACTAAAATCGCTATGACAAAATTTACCCTTTGTGCTGCTATATTTCTTATAGCCTCTCTCTCTAAATCTCTACTCTCACTTGTATTATATAACATCACATTATATTTTTTTTTATTAAAAGTTTTACATATCTCATTAACTAAATTTGAAAAAAAGCTATTTGTTATATTAGGAACTAATATAGCTATATTTCTAGTCTTTTGTTTAGAAAGATTTATTGCTATAGCATTTGGAGTATATCCAACTTCCTTTACATAATCTAATACTCTTTTTTTGGTTTCCTCTTTTATCTTTCCTGTACCATTAATTGCCCTTGATATAGTGGCAATTGAAAGGTTCAAATTTTTTGCTACATCAACTATAGTCATCCATTCACCTGCTTATAAAACCTACAAAGTAAAAAGTAAACGTTTACTTTTTACTAATTTTAACTATTTTATTACAAAAAGTCAAATATTTTATTAAAATTTTAAAAAATAATACATTTACATATTGACTAACCTTATATAAGGAGTATAATAAAAGACAATAAAATTAATGTTTAATTAACATTAAAAATGGAATTTTTTTTTCATTTTTAATTGAAATAAAGGAGAGGATATATGAAAATACAATTTATTGAAAGTAATAATTTAAAAGCAAAGCCCGATTTTAATAGTTTAGGTTTTGGAAAACACTTTACAGATTATATGTTTGAAATGGATTATAGCACTGATAAAGGGTGGCACTCTCCTAAAATTAAACCTCATACACCTATTTTAATGGATCCTGCAATGTGCTGTCTCCATTATGCACAGGAGGCTTTTGAAGGGTTAAAAGCTTATAAGAATAAAGAGGATCATATCCTTTTATTCAGACCTGATATGAATGCAAAAAGATTACAAACCTCTTGTTCAAGACTTTGTATGCCGGAACTTCCAGAGGAGATTTTTTTAGAAGCTATTAAACAGTTGGTTAAACATGAAGAGAATTGGATCCCAACTGCAGAAGGAAGCTCTTTATATATTAGACCTTTTATTTTTGGTTCAGAAAATTTTTTAGGAGTACGTCCTGCTAATAATTATAAATTTATAGTTATCTTGTCTCCAGTAGGTGCTTATTATCCGGAAGGTATAAACCCTGTAAAAATTTATGTTGAGGATACATACAGCAGAGCTTCAAAAGGTGGTACTGGAGATATCAAATGTGGCGGTAATTACGCTGCTTCTATAATAGCTCAAGAGAAAGCACACAAATTAGGGTACACTCAAGTTTTATGGCTCGATTCTGTTGAAAAGAAATATGTTGAAGAAGTTGGAACTATGAATGTATTTTTTAATATAGATGACACTATTTATACCCCTATGCTAAATGGAACTATACTTCCAGGAATAACTAGAGACTCTTGTATTGAACTTCTTAAAGAGTGGGGTTATAAAGTAAGTGAATCGCTTATAGATATTGAAAGTGTTATGACAGCCGCTAAAGAGGGTAGATTGAAAGAAGCTTGGGGAACAGGGACTGCTGCTGTTATCTCTCCTATAGGAGAGCTTAATTATAAAGGTGACATTGTAAAAATTAATAATTTTAAAATTGGAGATGTTACTAAAAGATTATATGACACTTTAACTGGGATTCAATATGGACACATTGAATCTAAAAAAAATTGGAGTTTCTTAGTTAAATAAATATACAAATGAATAAATATATAAAAAAGTAAAAAGGTTTCTATAAAAAGAAACCTTTTTTTATTAACAAATAATATTTCACAAAAATTTTATTTTTCAGATTAGTTGTTATAAAGTTATATTTTTTTCAGTCTCAAAATCAAAAATATAAGATTTCTCCATATCTAAAGTGAATTTAGCTGTCACTCCAAATTTCAATATTTCAGCTTTTTCAACAGAGATTCTTGCTATATATTGATTTTCTCCTAAACAAAAATGAATATACTCTTCATTTCCCATCTGTTCTACAATATTAACTTTCCCATCTATGACACACTTTGTGCTACTCTCTTTATTTAACTCATCTGCAGTTAAAACCCCTATATTTTCTGGCCTTATTCCAAACCATATTTTTTCTCCAATTTTATCTTTTACTTTTTCAGATTTTGACGGAGGTAGTAAAACTATATTTTCAGGGCTTAATTTAACACAAATTTTACTATCAACCATTACAAGCTCAGCTTCAATTATATTCATAGCTGGTGAACCTATAAACCCTGCAACAAATTTATTGATAGGAGAGTTATATAAATTTAAAGGGGTATCAACCTGCATTATCTCTCCATAATTTAAAACACAAATTCTATCTCCCATTGTCATAGCTTCTACTTGATCATGAGTAACATATATCATTGTAGCTGTCTGCCCCTCTTGCTGCAACTCTTTATGCAATTTTGTTATTCTAACTCTCATTGAAACTCTCAATTTTGCATCTAAATTTGAAAGTGGTTCATCAAATAAAAATACACTTGGTTTTCTTACTATTGCTCTTCCAACTGCAACTCTTTGCTTTTGACCACCAGACATCTCTTTAGGTTTTCTATCTAATAAATCTGTTATTTCCAATTTTTCAGCTGCTTCTTTAACTCTTTTATCAATTTCATCTTTAGGTATTTTTGCCATTTTTAGTCCAAAAGCCATATTTTCATATGCTGTCATATGTGGATATAATGCATAATTTTGAAAAACCATTGCTATCCCCCTATCTTTAGGAGAAAGATTATTTACAATTTTATTTCCTATTATTATCTCTCCACTTGTTATACTTTCTAACCCTGCTATCATCCTCAAAGTTGTAGATTTTGCACACCCCGAAGGGCCTACAAAAACCATAAACTCTCCATCGTTAATATGAAGATCTATTCCATGTACTGCTTGAAAACCATTAGGGTATACTTTTTTTACATTTTTCAATATTACCTCTGCCATAGATATTCATGCTCTCCTTTTTTATCTAAATATTTTCAAATAGATACATACTAGAATTTTTTTTATTTTATTATATATTTTTTTATCCATCTAGTCTATGTTTTAAATAAAAAAATATCCTTAGTTAAATTATCTAAGGATATTTCAATTTTTTTATATTTAATTGCAGATTATAAATCTATCTATGAAAACATATTTATAAATGTTGTTATAATTGCTGCATTTGTAAAGTCTATAAACATCGCTCCAACTATTGGTAGAACGAAGAATGCTTTTACTGATGGTCCATTAACAGCTGTGAAAGCTTCCATGTTTGCCATTGCGTTTGGTGTTGCTCCAAGTCCAAATCCACAGTGCCCAGCTGCCATTGTAGCTGCATCATAATCTCTTCCCATAATGTTGAATGTTACAAAGTAAGCATATGCTGCCATTACTACTGTTTGAATTAATAAGATTGCAAGTAATGGTCCAGCAAGAGGTGCTAATTCCCATAATTTTAAAGTCATTAGAGCCATCGCTAGGAATATTGAAAGTGATATATTTCCTATAACGTCTAATTCCTCTTTTGGAAGCTCTTTCTTTTTAGCATCTAATATATTTCTGATAACTGCTGCAACAAGCATAGCTCCAATATATGCAGGAAGAACTATTTTAGGACTTATCATTTTAAATAAAGGTCCAACATATCCTCCAATACCCATTGAAATAGATACTAATATTATAGCGTGGAACATTGAGTTTTCTGAAATTGGCTCAACTTTTACTTCCATAATATCACTTGTTTCAAAATTTTGCTCAGCACATTTTAAATTAAATTTAGCCATTAATTTTTTAGCAACTGGTCCACCAATTGCACATCCAGCAACTAGTCCATATGTTGCAGAAGCTATTGCAACTGTAAATGCACCTTTTACTCCTGCTGCTTCTAAAACCGGTCCAAAAGCTCCAGCAGTTCCGTGTCCACCTGTTAATGGGATTGATCCTGCTGCTACTCCTAATAAAGGATGAAGTCCGAATGCTTTAGCTAAAACTACTCCTAAACCATCTTGAATAATAACTAATATTGTTGCTGCAAGTAAGAATGTTGCAACTTGCACTCCACCTTGTTTTAAAGTTTTTAAACTTGCTGAAAATCCAATTGTTGTAAAGAAAGCTATCATTAATAAATCTTTTAACTGACCGTCAAATTTAAACTCAAAAGACCCTGTATTAAACCCTACTAGAGTTAATATAGAAAATAAAACTCCTCCGATAACTGGTGCTGGGATAAAATATTTCTGGAAAAACTCCACCTTATTTTTAATCTCTCTTCCCACTATAAGAACTATTATAGCGATTGCTAATGTTTGTGCCATGCTGAAAACTATTGGTTCCATCTTTTCCTCCTGATTTTTTTTATTTTATATTTTAATAATACTCCCCTAAGGATTTGACTATATAATAACATAATATAATAATCAATTGATACTAATATATAATTTTTATATATATAATTTTCAAAAAAATCATTTCATATATTATATTGTTTTTTTTTAACACTTTGTGTTTATTTTGAAAGCGTTAAGTTCTGTTTATTACGTTTATTCTATGTTTTTTTCCTATTGTTTCTTAATATTCTTTACTTTTTTTTTATGAATGCTATACTTTAAAATATATAAACTTCAATTAAGAGGTGAATAACTTATGCTACTTAACAAGGAAAATTTCTTTAAAGAGTTCAATATCAGTGAAGAGTATTTTGATTCCACAGGGTTAAACTGGGATGAATTAAACAAAATATATTCTAACTATACAAAATTAATTCCAACTTTGGAAAAAGAGGCAGAGCATGTTTTTTCTAAGCTTATTGATTTAGAAAAAGTTCACTCTGTAAGAAGAAGGGTAAAAAAACCAAAACATCTCATTGAAAAAATTATAAGAAAAGGGAAGAAATACTCTCAACTTGATATATCTGTTGCTAATTATAAAGAGATTGTAACAGATTTAATAGGGATCAGAGTTTTGCACCTTTTTAAAGATGAATGGCGTGATATTCATAAAGAGATAATTAAACTTTGGGAGCTTATGGAGACTCCTCAAATTAATATTAGAAGAGGGGATTATAACATAGACACTTTAAAAGATAGTGTAGACGATCTAGGTTGTGAAATTGTAGTAAGGGATCACGGTTATCGTTCTATCCATTATTTAATTTCAATCCCTGTAACTAGAAAGGAAAAAGTTTATATTGAAATTCAAGTAAGAACTGTTTTTGAAGAAGCATGGAGTGAAATAGATCACGTTATAAGATACCCTTATGACAATGACAATCCTTTTTTAGTAGAGTATCTAGGCATTTTTAATAGAATAGTTGGTAGTGCAGATGAAATGGGTACTTTCATTAAAAAAATGAAAACTACCATTTTAGAAAAAGAACATATTCCTGAAATAAAAGATTTAGATAATAAGTATAGATAAGGCTTAATTCTATCTATATCAATTTTTTAATTTAAACTGTAAAAATATTTTTTCATTTCAAAAAAAATGGTATTTTTTTTAAAAAAATATGTTATAATAATCCTAACCTAACAGGTTTAAATTATCATAGGACTAGGAGGAATAATTATGTACGAATCAAAACTTGGCATTATTGAGACAGAAATTGCAATTAAAAAACTAAAAAATTACTTTGAGGAGTCATTAGCTAATGAGCTTAATTTAATAAGAGTTACAGCTCCATTATTTGTGAAACCGGAAACAGGTCTTAATGATAATTTAAATGGTGTCGAGAGAGCAGTTAATTTTGATGTTAAATTTGGTGACAGAGTTGAGATAGTTCATTCTCTTGCAAAATGGAAGAGAATGGCTTTAGAAAAATACGGATTCAAAGTAGGAACAGGGATATATACAGATATGAATGCAATCAGAAGGGATGAAGATTTATCTCCAATTCACTCTTTTTATGTAGATCAGTGGGACTGGGAAAAAGTTATAAATAAAGAGGATAGAACTGAAGCAAAATTAAAAGATATAGTAAGAAGAATTTTCAAATCTTTTAAATCAAGTGAAGAGTATATAACTGGGCTTTATCCAACACTTACAAAAAAACTTCCTGAAGATATATTTTTTATAACAACTCAGGAGTTAGAAGATAAATATCCAAAACTTACTTCAAAAGAGAGAGAGCATGCTATAGCAAAAGAGTATAAAGCTGTATTTTTAATGCAAGTAGGGCATAAGTTAAACTCTGGTGAAAAACATGATGGAAGGGCTCCAGATTACGATGATTGGAATTTAAATGGTGATATTATATTCTGGTATGAACCTTTACAAATTGGTTTAGAACTTTCTTCTATGGGAATTAGAGTATGTGAAAACTCTCTACAAGAGCAACTTTCTATATCAGGTTTTGAGGATAGAAAAGAGTTAGATTACCACAAAGCACTTTTAGAAGGAAAACTTCCTTACACAATTGGTGGTGGGATTGGACAATCAAGAATTTGTCTATTCTTCTTAGATAAAATGCACATCGGTGAAGTACAAGCCTCTGTGTGGGATCCACAAACTTTAGAAGATTGTAAAAAGAAAAATATAAAACTACTTTAAAATATAAAAAGGGATTTTGTAGAATCTAATCTACAAAATCCCTTTTTTTTATTTTTTAACTTAATGTTTCTACTCTTAAAGCTTGTTTTTTCTTAATCTCTTTTAAAACTAATGTACTTATAATTACTCCAAACGCAGCTATTACAGCCATTAAAGCAAATATCATTTTATACCCTGCAATTCCAGGATGAGAATCAAGAATACTTCCATAGATGATAGTGATAAAAGCACCTGGAAGGTAACCTATAAATGAACCTAAAGACATTGCAGCCCCTGTAAGTTTCTTTGGAACATCTATTTCATCCATAGGTGCAAAGAATACCGCTCTCATACAAAATACAAATGATGACATAATAAGTGAGATTCCCATGGTTACATAAACGTTCATAGAACCGTGAGGTAATATAGAGTAAGCCCCTAATGCTATTGCTGTAATAAAAATCATTATTCTTATAAATTTAGTTGCAGAGTGAGTTACTTTATCAGAAACTATCCCTCCAATAGGTCCTCCAACCATTTTTAGACCATACATATTTATAATACCATAAGCAGAAGCCATTGCAGCTGGCAGATTATATGCTTCTTTTAAGAAAGGAACAAGGTATTTAAGTCCTGAATATAAACAGTAAATTGTGAAGACATTAAAAGATACAAGCCAAACTGCTTTATCTTTAAAGATCTCTTTGATCCCTACATTTGATTTAGAACCTTTCTCTTCAGCAGTTTCAGTTACATCATCATCCTCTATTGCAAAGTAAGAAAGGATACCTGTAACTACAGAGATAACACTGAAAAAGATAATTGCATATCTAAACCCTGTGGCATTATTTCCAAATGAAACAGCTATAGCTAAAGCACAAAAGTTTACAATTGTATCTGTCAATCCACGTCCTGTTTCAAGGAAACCAAACATTCTACCTTGTTGATCTTTATTACCTAAAAGTCTGATTGTTTTTAACATAGTTGGCCAACATAACATATCTGTAAATACAGCACAGAAACAGAATAATACAAGTAGTATAGAAAATTGAGGGTATGCAGATATGAAGAATCCGGTAATACCGTTAGCAACAAGTGCAAAAGCAATCATTTTTCTCTTTGAAAACTTATCACTTACATACGCAGCTGCTAAAAATCCAAATTGAGACACCCATCCAGCCACACTGTAAATAAGTCCAATTTGAGTATGAGAAAGCCCCATATATTCTTGCATTTGCACATAAAATGCATCAACTAAAAAATAAATTTTATACATAGTTCCACTAACAAGCATAAGTAATAACAGAGTAAACCATCTTTGTTTTTTCTCTTTTGAATTTTCCATTTAAATTAACTCTCCTTTTTTTATTATTTTTTCAATTATTTATTGCAATATTTATCTCTTAAAGATTTTAAATATTTACATCCAACTTCAGCAGCTTTTAATTGATCTTCCATCATCTTATTTAAAAACTCTTCATCAACAACTTTATGTGGGAAATAATAATCAAGAGGTTTTATTATATTTCTATCATATGGTGCTTCTCCAACTTTAAATGCTCCTTCTCCAACTTTATTAACTCCACCTGCTCCAGGTTCTCTTTTAAAGTTAGTGCAATATGGGTAACACATCTCCATGTTTATTCTTTCTAAAGGAGATTTTTCAACCATAATTTGGAAAGTTTTTTCTAAATCAATATTTCCTTCCCCTGCTGGAACACCACAAACAACATATCCATAAGTGGAATCAGGATCTTCAACTATAATATGATCTTTAAAATGAGTTGTATATGTATATGGAGCCATAGCTTCTGCAGCAACTACAGGATCTTCCCATGCCATCATAGAGTTTCCAAAATCATAATGAAGCCCAACCCAATAAGAATTAACTTCTTTAATTATCTCTATTACTTCGATAGAAGTTTCGTATTCATGATTTTCCAGTGCTATTTTTATTCTATATTTTTTTAATTCAGGAACTATATTTTTTAAATCCTCAATAGTTTGCTTATATACAGTGCCATCAAATTTATCAAATTTAATATAAGTTCTAATAACATTAGCTCCAATATGGTTAGCGACTCTTAAAGCTTTTTTCAAATCCGCTTCTGAAGTCCCATTAGTATCAATTTCAGCATATAATCCATACTTTTTTATTTCATCTCTTATAGCGTCTAAATTTTCAGGAGTATCATCTCCCATTTGTCCTAAAGATTTCGCAATCCCCCAACCAGGGATCATGTTTAATTCTACACCGTCAAATCCCATTTCAGATGCCTTTCTAATAAAATCCAGAATATTCATTTTCCCGTACTGAAATAACAGGTGAAAACTTTCTGTTTCTATTCCTATTTTCATAAATACCTCCATTTTTGTTAAAATTATATAAACATTATATAAACATTGTGTAAATATGTCAACTTTTTTTCAACATTTTATTTACATAAAGTAATAAAAGTGGTATAAAATATATAAAAACAAAACAATTAGTTGAATTTTTATGAGTTTTTTAATTAAATTATATTATATCTAATTTAAATACATAAAAAAAATAGGATTAGGTGATTATGTGATATGTTAGCGAAAATTGCAAATTTTATATGGGGTGACTGGTTAGTATTTCTTATAATAGTTACAGGGCTCCATTATACATATAGACTAAAAGGAATTCAAGTTAGAAAATTTAGTTATATTTTTAAAAAAACATTTTTTCCTAAAGAGAGTTCTGAAAACAATAATAAAATTACCTCCCTTCAAGCTTTAAAGACCTCTCTTGGAAGCTGCATAGGAAATGGTAATATTGTAGGAGTTGCAACAGCAGTAATGTTTGGTGGTCCTGGAGCTTTATTTTGGATGTGGGTTGCTGCAATTATAGGGATGGCTGTTAAATATGGTGAGATTTTTTTTGGAATCTCTTACAGAGAAAAAGGAAGCAACGGGGAGTATAGCGGTGGCCCTATGTACTATATATCAAAAGGACTCAATATAAAATTTCTTGGGATCCTATATGCCTTTCTTTTATTAATACAGAACTCAGGTGGAACGTTGATACAAGGAAACGTTATAAAAGACGTCTTACAAACTTTTTTGAGTTTTTCTCCACTCCAAACTTCCATATCACTCTTTTGTTTTATAGGATTTGTAATTATAGGTGGATTTAAAAGACTGGTAAATACAATGGGTAAATTAGTACCATTTATGACTATTACATACTTTTTAGTAGGGTTCTTCATCATAGGGATAAATATAGAAAAAATTCCTGGAGTAGTAAAACTGATTTTTACATCTGCATTTAATTTTACTCCTGTCGCTGCTGGAGCTTTAGGTTTTTCTATTAAACAAAGTATGAGATATGGTGTTTCAAGAGGGATTTATTCCAATGAAGCTGGTGAGGGTACATCTGCAATTTTTTATTCTAAAGTTACAGAGGGTAAAAATAGCGAATTAGGGCTGTTTGGAATAATGGAAGTCTTTATAGACACAATAGTTGTGTGCTCATTATCAGGAATAGTTGCTTTATTGCATATTGATTATCTTAATTTGTCAACGCCAACGAATTTGATGATTAGCTCATTTGAAAGTGTACATTATATTTTTAAATATTTTTTAGGACTTTCAATGGCACTATTTGGAACTACTTCTATCCTTGGACAATGGGTATTAGGAAAAGAATCTCTTAAATATATAACAAACCAATTCACTGAAGGTAAAGACTTTGGAGTATATTACAATGTTATCTTTTTAGTAATACTGTTTCTAGCTCCTCATTTTTCTTTTAAAACAGTTTGGTATATTCAAGACATAGCTCTTGGAATTTTAATTTTACCTAATCTATTAGCACTTAACAAACTTGCAAATAGATTGAAATTCGAATAATAATTGGGGGTATAAAATGCTTGCAGAAGAGCGTAGAAAAAAAATATTAGAAGAATTAGAAAAAGTCAGTATAATTAAAGCCCTGACTCTTGCTGAAAAATATGATGTTGGAATAGAGACAATAAGAAGGGATTTTGATGCTCTGGAAAAAAAAGGGATATTAAAAAAAATTTATGGGGGAGCAACTTTAGTTGCTAAAGATGAGATAAAAAATTTAGATTATAATACACGAGCCGCTTCAGAAATACCTGAAAAAATTGAGATAGCTAAAAAAGCTGTTAATTTTATAAGTGAAAATGACACTATTTTTTTAAATGACAGCTCTACAAATGTATACTTAGCAAAAGAGATAAAAAATAAAATTAAAAATATCACTGTTGTTACTAACTCTCTCACTATAGCTCATGAGCTAAGTGATATGCTAAACTATAACATAGTTTTAGCTGGTGGATTCTTAGACACAAGAGAAAAAGCTTTTTTTGGAACAATTTCAGAAAAGATAATATCTCAAGTCAATGTCAATAAAGCCATATTAAGTGTTAGTAATATTGCTTTAAATGAAGGTGTTACAGATTTTCCACTGAAGGAAGTTGAGATTCAAAAAGCCATGATAAAATATTCAAAAGAGGTTATCATACTGGCAAACAGCCAAAAATTCGAAACATCCTCTCTGATTAAAGTTACTGATTTAGAAAATATAAAAGCTATAATAACAGATTCTAAAATTAATAAAAAAATTCAGGATGAATACAAAAAAATAGGGATAGTGATATATTAGTTTTTTATACTACTTTATATTACACAGAATATATTTAAGGGACTATGCAAAACTGCACAGTCCCTTTCTATTTTTTTTATTAATTTGACAGCTCTTTTACTAAGAAAGCTTTACACTTCCCATAAGTTTCATTGTTTACATTAGCAACTATTTTTGTCCCTTCATTCTCAAAATCTTCACTGTCAATAATTGCATTTCTGTGAAGATATGCTACTGTTGCCCCTTCAGAGTATGGAATTAAGTATTCACATTTTTTTATAGTTTTTGGTAACATTTCACACAGCATCTCTAGTAGTGACTCTAAATTTATATTTTTAAAAGCACTTATTGCCACTATAGGGTATTTTTTATACTCGTCTTGAAGTTTTAATATCTCTTCCTCTGGTGTTATATCTACCTTATTCAATGCTAAAATTGTTGGCTTATCTCCAACACCTAACTCTTCTAAAACCTCTTCAACTGCTTTTATCTGCTCTCTTACAGTTTCACTAGATGAATCTACCACATGAACTATAACATCTGAAAAAATTACCTCTTCTAAAGTTGACTTAAAAGCTTCCACTAAGTCATGTGGAAGTTTTCTTACAAACCCTACAGTATCTGTTAATGAGGCTAGTCTCTTATCAGGTAAGATTATAGAACGAGTTGTTGTATCTAAAGTAGCAAAAAGTAAATTTTCTGCAAATACATTTTCTTTTTTAGTGGCATTGTCACCTGGGTATAAATCTACAATGGTATTACGCAGTGTAGATTTTCCAGCATTAGTATACCCTGCTAAAGATATTTTAGGTATTCCAGACTCCTCTCTTCTCTCTCTTTGAACCCCTCTATTCTTTCTAATTTTCTCAAGTTCCTCTTTAAGATCATAAATGTTTTCTCTTATTCTTCTTCTATCTATCTCTAATTTCTTTTCTCCAGGTCCTTTTGTTCCAATTCCACCACCTGTTCTAGACATTATAGATCCTAGCCCTATTAATCTTTGACTACGATATTTAAGCTGTGCCAACTCTACTTGAATTTTAGCCTCTCTAGTTTTTGCACGTCTAGCAAATATTTCTAAAATAAGAGTTGTTCTATCAATAACTTTGCACCCTGTTACTAGCTCTAAATTTTTAAGTTGTAGCCCTGACAGCTCTTCATCAAATATTAAAAGATTTGCACCTTTAACCTGCTGAAGTAGCGACAGAGATTTAGCTTTTCCTGATCCTATAAAAAACATTGAATCTGGTCTGCTTTTTTTCTGCAATAATTTATCTATAACTGCTATGTTACAAGCTCTAGCAAGTTCAGCAAGTTCATCTAAACTCTCTTTTGTATCTATACCTACAAGGATTGCAATCTCTTCATCAGACTCTACAACCTCTTTTTTTCTAAGCTCCTGCTCTACAGTTTCAATTCTTTCTAAAAAATTATACTCCTCAGCCTGCTCTACTGATAATGCCCCTATCTGCTCATACCCAAGGATCCCATTAACTATATTGCAAAACCCTACATGAACTCCGTTTATTCCCTCTTCTGTAATCCCAACAGCAATAACTGCATCTAGTTTTAGTTTTATAAGGGCTGATATATCAACACTTGAAAGGTTTGAATAACCACTTGGATGCGTATGAATAATTCTTACTCCTGAAAGTTTTTTCTCACTTGTGTTTAAAATTGGAAGTTGAACTGTTGAACTATCTCCAATTGAAACTTCAATGACTTTTCCCTTTCTATCCACAGCAACATTTATCTCTCTATTTATTTTAAAACTTACTTCAGCAATTTGATTTATTATCTCAGCACTGAAAAGTTTGCTTTTTTCCACTTTTATATCATAAAGTGTTTTAAGCCCTTCTAATACATAATCTTTAATCCCTTCTATATTTCCATTTATAATATTGCTCATATCTTATTTACCACATCCTATCTTTACTCTTTTACTTTAAACCCTTTTTCAGTTTTTTCAATCAATCCCTTTTTAAGTAAAGACCCTACTGCTCTCTTAAATGCCTTTTTACTCATATCAAAGAAATCTTTTATCTCTTCAGGAGAAGAAGAATCATTAAATCTAAATGAATCTTTTAGAAGTGTCATTTTTTCCAAAATAAACTTAGAATCTTCATCCATCTGCTCACTTATTACTGCTCTTGGAGAAAGATCAAGTTTTCCATCCTCTCTTACTCTTATAACTCTACCAGAAAACTCTTCCCCTATCTCATAATCTTTAAAACATTCACTTTTAGGTACCAATCCAAAATATCTGTCATCTACAGCAACAAATACACCTATTTCATCATTTATATTGTAGACAGTTCCTGTCACTAAATCATTTTTTTCATAATCTTTACACGGCAATAAAAAATTATAGATCTTCATTGTAGCAGATACTCTTCCTTTACTATCTTCATAAAGTCCCACTAAATATTTTTTTCCTATTTCCACTTCACAATTTTGCTGTCCTATAGGAAGCAGTACATCTTTCATAAGTCCCCAGTTTAAAAAAGCTCCAAGCTTAGAGTTAATATCTACTACTTCTAATTTGGCAATAGTTCCAACTAATGCTTCTGTCACTCTAAATGTAGCAGTTGTCCTATCTTCTGAATCTTTATAGATAAGTACCTCTACTTCATCCCCCTCTTTTAAATCTCTTCCTTCTAATTCATTATTTGGCAAAAGAATATTATCTTTTGAATCTTCTGTTCCACCATCTAAATATGCACCAACTTTTGTAAAATTAACTATTTTTAATTTTTGCCTTTTTCCCATTTTAATCATTATATTCCTCCAATTTACACATAATTTTTTCTCTTCTTTACAAATTTTTAGTATTATTTTTTTTATAAATTAATGTATTATTTAATTATTTATATTTAGCATCTTTTAATTATATTATCTACTTTTATTTTAAAACTAATATTTTACTTTATTTTTTAAAGATAAGATAGTATTATTATACCATATATTTAATCTTATTTTGAATGGAGTTTGTAAAATGAATCTAAATTTTTTTAAAATGGAAAACTATAGCAAAAATATCCGGATTATATTTCTAATAAACTTCATCTCTGTAGTGGCATTCCAAGGGATATTTTGTATATTTACAGGTATACACATTAAAAATTTAGGGTATGGTGAAGGGGCATTTGGAACTCTCTTATCTTTTAATAATATCTTCATTGCTATAGGTTCCCTTGTTTCATCATTTTTAATAAAAAGACTGGATTTTAAAAAATCTTTATATTTAGGATTTGCAGCTTTAGGGTTAGGGAGTTTAGGTTTAGGGATCTCTAACGAGTTTCACTTTTTAATTTTTTACTCTTCACTTATTGGCTTTGGATATTCCATTCCCCTTACATCTGTCAGCGTTCTTCTCAATGATAACTCACCTCCTGAAAAAAAAATTCAGATATTTAGCACAAATTTTGTTTTACAAAATATCGGTGTTGTTTTAGGAAGTTACTCTGCTGGAAGCATCATGAAGTTTTTGACACTCTTTATACAAGAAAAAAATGTAATCCCTACCATTTTTATAGTTACATTTTTAATCATACTTTTTGCATTTAAGCCAATTTCTAAACTTCATATAATCAAAGAAAATAATATTAAGCTCACTTCTAACTTTTACATTGATTTTAAAAAAATTTTTAGCGGGAAATCTTTAGAATTTCTAAAATATAATACTCTTATAGGTTTTGGAGCTGGTCTAGTTGTGCCTTTTTTCAGTATATATTTAAAGTTCGCTTTAAATATAGATACAAAAGGGGTAGGTAGTATTATGGCTATCTCTCAGCTGGGGTTAGTTATCGGCGGACTATTAGTCCCTTATATCTCTAGGAAATTAGGAAAAGAGTTTGCAGTGATATTCTGCCAAGTTTTATCTATCCCTTTTTTACTTTCAATTACCTCTTTCACTAATATTACTCTTGTCTCTACCGCTTTTTTTATGAGGTCAACTTTAATGAACCTAAATCAACCTCTTATTCAAAATATCTCTATGGAGTGCGTTGAAAAAGATCTTAGACCCCTTTTTAGCAGTTTTATCTCTACTACTGCGTATTTAACGCGAAGTATTAGTGTTATTATAGCTGGGTATATTATGGAAAATATTTCTTATGAACTCCCTTATTATATTACTGTATTTTTCTATTTACTGGGAACTTATGTCTTTTGGAAAGCTTTTGCAATAAAAAAACAAAAAGAGTTAGATCACTCTTAAGAGAAACCTAACTCTTTTTAATATTTTAATATTTTAATATAAATTTATATTTTAATCCCTAAGGCTGTTCCTAAAACTCTTAATTCCTCCATTAACTCTTGAAATTTTTCAGGTTTTAAAGATTGCGCTCCATCACAAAGTGCCTTTGTTGGTTCATTATGAACTTCTATTATAAGTCCATCTGCCCCTGCTGCTATAGATGCTTTAGATAAAGGGTTTACTAACCAATATTTCCCTGTTGCATGACTTGGGTCTGTTATTATAGGAAGGTGTGTTAATCTTTTCAATACTGGTATTGCACTTATATCCAAAGTATTTCTTGTATATGTTTCATAGGTTCTTATCCCTCTTTCACAAAGAATAACTTTATTGTTCCCCCCAGCCATAATATACTCTGCAGACATTAGGAGTTCTTCTATTGTTGCTGATAAACCTCTTTTCAGTAAAATAGGTTTATCAATTTTCCCTAATTTTTTTAATAAATCATAGTTTTGCATATTTCTTGCACCAACTTGAATTATATCAACATCTTCCACAAATTTATCTACTAAATCTGAAGATGTTATTTCACTTACTATTGGCATCCCTGTCTCTTTTCTCGCCTCTTTTAAAAGTTCTAAACCGTCTAATTCTAAACCTTGAAAAGTATAAGGTGATGTTCTAGGTTTATATGCTCCGCCTCTTAAAATTTTAGCTCCAGATTCTTTAACTGCTTTAGCAATAGATATTATCTGTTCTCTATTTTCAACTGAACATGGACCAGCCATTACAACTACATTTCCACCGCCGATTTTTATACCATTTATATCAATAACGGTATCTTCAGGGTGAAAAGATCTACTAGCTTTTTTATAAGGTTCCTGTAAAAGAATAACTTTTTTTACGCATTCATAAGATTCTATTTCATCTATAGCAGTTTTACTAGTTTCACCTAAAACTCCTATTACAGAGTTTTTTTCTCCAACTATATAATTTGCTACTAACCCTTTTTCTTCCAATAGTTTTATTACATTGTTAATCTCATCTTTTGTTGCTTCAGCATTCAGTTGAATTATCATTCAATTCCTCCAAAAATAATTTTAAAATATACTTGAAAGAGCTTTCTCTAATTCAATTTTTAAAGCTGGAACTGCTTCTTCCAATTCTAAATTCATTTTATTAGCAATACTTAATACTTGAGTATTGTGCTCTATTTTTTCTTTGTTATTTGCACCCTCTGTTACTAAAACATCTGTTATCATAATATATAGAGTGTCATCAGTAAGGGAGTCTATTGCAATTCCTGCTGCACCACCTATTAAAGCCAGTGCTATACCTGTGTTGGCCGATCCTGTATTATACGCACCTAATCCACCACCAACTGCAGCTCCTAGCAGTCCAGAAGTAGCTTGTGAACTTTCATCTTTTAAATTTAGTATATCCACTTTTAAAATATTTGCTTGTAGCCAGTAATTTGCTTTCTCTGGGCTTGAAACTACAACATATCCCTTCTTTAAAAGAATATTTTTAATTCCTAACTCCACATCCATACTATATTGTGTTGCATTTCTAATTTGCAAATAAACATTTTTATTACTTGATGGTTTCAGCCATACAGTTTTTGTCATCTTTGTCTCTGTTGCTAGTTCATCTTTTTTTATCATTGTAGATAGGCTGCTACACCCTGAAAAAAATAAAGAGAATATCAATAGTATTAATAAAATTTTCATTATTAATTTCTTCATTTTAGTCACCTCTAATTTTATTTTTAAAGTATTATTGTTAAAGTATATCATAATCAATACTATTTTTTAACCATAATTTAGATTTTATGATATAATTATTACTAGATAGATATATAAATTATAAATTAGGAGTAAACTATGGATTTTTATAAAATTATCCTTGTTAATGGGTTTTCAAAAAATAATAAAAATTTTAATTTTTTAAAAAATCATTTAGTCTCATTAGGGTTTAATGTTGAATTTTTGAATGCACCACTTTTTTTTAGAGACCCTGCTATAAATGAAAAAATATTAGAAAATAAATTAGATGAAATTAGTGAAATAAACCAAATAGAAAGTAGTATCTCAGAATTAGTTCTTATCGGATTTGGGCTTGGAGGATCAATTATAAAAAAAGTCTTACACAATAAAAAAATCTCAAATATTTTTATTAAAGTTATTCTTATCTCTACCCCTTGCAAAAGATCAAGAATTTCAAGAAAATTATCCCCTTTTATCCGTTTACTAAGTAAAGTTTTTAAGCCATTAAGACTTTTAAGGGATAATAGATACCTTAGTGTACCCCTTCCTAAAGATATCTCAATAGGTATTATTCGTGGGGTTGAGCCTAATTCTAAAATTTTCCAAAAGTTTATTACTGAACCAAATGATGGGTTCTTCCAAAGTAATGAAGTTGTTTTAAAAGGTAAAAATATTGAGATTTTAGATATCCCTTTTGGTAGATATGAGCTTCTTAACAGGCGTGGTACAGCAGAATACATTGTAGATTTTATTGAAACTGGCAGATTTAAATTTGATTAAATAAAAAATATTTAAAAAGAGCTCTAGAAACTACTTATTCTAGAGCTCTTTCTTATATTGTGAACTATGTTTATATTGCCCAGTCTCCATTTTTAAATATCTCTATTTTTTCACCATTAAAAGTTTCCCCTACTATAGATAAATCAGAAGTTCCTATCATAAAATCTTCATGATTTAGAGATACGTTCATTCCAACACTTTCTTTTTCTTCATCTTTCATAGTATTTCCATCTTTTATGCAGCTTGAATATGCTTCTCCAAATGCTAAATGACACGACGCATTTTCATCAAAAAGTGTATTATAAAAAAGTATCCCTGTGTTAGAAATAGGTGAGTTATATGGAACCAAAGCTACCTCTCCTAGATATCTTGATCCTATATCTGTATTTAAGAGATTTTCTAGACTTCCTTTCCCCTCTTTAGCATCAAATTCCACTACTTTTCCATCTTTAAAAATAAGTGTAAACTCATCTATAACATTTCCATTATATATCAACGGTTTTGAACTCACTACTTTTCCATTAACCCCTGTCTTCATAGGCATTGAGAAGATCTCCTCTGTTGGCATATTTGCCATAAATGGAACTCCGTTAATGTCTAAATCTCCTCCACCTGCCCAAATATGTTCTTTTACTAATTCAAGTTCTAAATCTGTTCCTAAAGAGTTTTTATAATATAATTTTTTAAAGTTCATCTTATTCATAAACTCTTTTCTTATACTTAGTTTTTCATTATGTTCTCTCCAAGCCTCAACAGGATTTTCTAAATCTACTCTTGTTGCTTTAAAAATTGCATCCCATAATTTTTTAATACTCTCTTCATCACTGCTGTCAGGAAAAACTTGTTTTGCCCACGAGATTGTTGGTATAGATATTACTGTCCATCTATTTTGATTTGTCATAAATCTATCCATTACATGTTTCATCTCTTTTCTTCTTAATTTTGTATATTTTGCAACTCTCTCTTGATTTACATCTTTTAACAGTGTTGGATCCTCTGAATATATAGATAAAAATGCAGCCCCTTGCTTTGCATAATACTCTAGAGATTCCACCTGCCACTGTGGATATACTTCAAAAATATCATCTGTTCCATATAAAAATTTATCTCTTTTTACTATCTCATCACTCCAGTGCACTACTACCTCTTTTGCTCCGGCACTGTATCCACTTTCTACTACAATTCTAGTAAATTCATAAGATTCTACAGGAGAATTTATTACTAAAATATCCCCTTTACTTATATTTAATCCTATTTTCACTATTAATTCAGCATACTTTTTAAAATTTATCTCCATCTATCCACCTCATACTATTTTTAAAAAATTATAACACAATTATTTTAGAATAGTATTTTATTTTTTATTCTTGACTGTATTTATTATAAAGTGGTAAAATAGAATATATTAAATGATTATAAATTTAAAAAATATAGAGGAGTGATTAATATGGATTTTGCAACATGGGCTGAGCATTTATATGATTCTACTTTTACACCTGCATACAATGCTTTATTAGCCGAGTTTGAAGATGGTAAAATAACAATAGAAGAGATTGAAAATAACATAGCAGAATTTAATACTATTTTAATGAATGCTTCAACTGAAGGTAACGCAAGATTTCAATATTGCGTAGCAATGATTGATTCTCATGAGTATGCTTTAGCAGTTATCAGAAAAAGACACAATTTATAAAAATTAATAAGGTCTTAATCCTACTTTTTTTAGGATTAAGACCTTATTTTATTATATTTTATCAACTTCTTTCAATTTATTTATAACCTCTTCCATATCAAAAAGTTCCCCTTTAAACCTCCACTTTTCCAAAGTTGAATTTACCTCTTTTAAAGTAATATTAGGCAATTTTATCTCTGAGTGAAGTTTAGGGTTAAAATTATACTTTTCTATCATGTATTTTGAGTATGCTTCATAAAATTCATCATAATTTTTAGATTTTTTTAATTCAGTGTAGATATCTTTGTTTTTAAAAAATATTATTTTTTTATTTTCCAATAAAATTTTAGCTAAAATTGACCCTCCAACTAAAACAACTCCACTTAACAAAATCCAAAAATAACTAGTATTTTTATGATTTGTTTTGTCAACTAACTCTATTTTTTGATCAATTTGTTCTTCTTTTACTTTATCCTCTTGTACTTTATTATCAGTATTTAAACCTTCAGTGTTTTGATTTACTATACTATCTTTAATATTAAATTTTTTTTCATTTATCCTTTTTATTTCATACTTTTCTGTTTTAGGATTAAAATAGTTTAATTCAAATTGTCCTATTGTAACTTCTCCACTTTTTTTAGGTATAAAAGCTATTTCATACTCTTTTTCTGTATAATATTCTCCAGACTTTATCTCTTCTTTAGAGGATTTTAAAGTTTCAAACATATTAAATGCTTCATTAGATGGATAGTTAAGCTTATCTAAACTATCTAAATTCACATTCCCTGATACTCTTACAGTCATTAAAATTGTTTTTCCAACTTCTAAATCATTTTCATCCCATTTATACTCTACTTTTGGATTTCCAACTACACCTTGAAAATTTTCTGGTTTCCCCTCTTCTGGTAATGGTTTGATATTTAAAGTTACTTTCTCAGCTGGAATTAAAAAAGTTGAATTTGAGACAACTTCTGCACTACTTGAGTAGAAGCTGTGAGTACCTGATAAATTACCTTGTATTACCCCTCTGTACAACATTATATCTATAATTTTTTTCCCATCAGATTCATACTCTTTTACTTGTGGTTTTTTACTTTTAGATATAGGGGTGTAATCAGTTGATGAAAGGTTTTCAAATTTAGGTCTATCTTTTCCAGTTACACTTCTAAATAATCCAGAAGCTCTAAAATTTTCTTCATAAACTACTTTTTCCCCTAAATATATCTCTTTATCTTTAATTTTTTTTACTATTTTAAAATCACTTCTATCCCCTAAATAACTTTCAGTTGAAGCTATCTTTTGGATTGGTTTTTGAACTTGTTGATTTTGATCTATTGTTTGCTGCTGCTGTTGATATTGCTGTTGTTGGTATTGTTGTTGTGATTGCTGATTTTGGGATAGCATAACTCCTTGTAACAGAGCAATTGCTGCATTTTGAAGTTGGTTATGAGAGGAGTTATATCCACTACTATACCCTGTACTATAGCTATTATTATAACCACTTGAATAGCTAGAGGGCCTTCTAACGTCTATTTGTATTGTATTGGAATAATCATCTCTAGTCCTAACTCTTAATCTATATCTTCCAATTTGTAGAGGTCTTAATACAATTATCTCACCTCTACCACTTCTCAAAGAGTACCTATCTAAGATATCAAAATTTTCAATCCCGTCTATTCGATAACTCGTTCTTGAAGTATCTAAAAACTCTACCGCTATCCTTATCGGTTCATTTACTCTAGCGTAATTTGTTTCACTTCTTAAAATAACCCTACTAAAAGATAAAAGATATATACTAAAAAATAATAATAATATTAATCCTTTTTTCCCCAATTTTCCACCTACCATTCATTCGGACTTAATTTTCAGTTTGCATTACTCCTTGTAATAATCCAATTGCTATATTTTGAAATTGATTACCAGAATTTCCATAATCGTTTTCATCCCATCTATTATAGCTGTTGTTATAATCTCTTGAATAACCATTGTTGTAACTATTATTATAACTATTGCTATAACTATTGCCATAACTATTGTTGTAACTATTTGGATAATGATAACCCCTTTTAACATCTATTCGTAGTGTATTTGAATATTCATTTTTAGTTCTAACTCTTAATTTGCATCTTCCTGTTTCCAAAGGTCTCAGTACAAGCATCTCCCCTCTACCATTTCTCAAAGAGTATCTGTCTAAGATATCAAAATTTTCAATCCCGTCTATTCTATAATGTTTTCTTGAACTATCTAAAAACTCTATAGCTATTCTTATAGGTTCGTCTACTCTAGCATAGCTTGATTCACTCCTTAAAATAACCCTACTAAAAGATAAAAAATATATACTAAAAAATAATACCATTATTAAACTTTTTTTCACAAATTTTCCTCCTACCATTCATTTGAACTCTCTTTTTTTTCTTCTAAATTTATTTTTTCATTATTTTTAAAAGCTTGTTTTTCATTCCCTTCTAATCTTTTTAAAATATAATCAATTTCCTGTTTTTTATTATCTTTCTCTCCTGTAGAACCTTGAGAGCCACTACTTTGCCCACCTTGATTATTTTGGTTTCCTTGACTACCTTGCCCACCTTGATTTTGATTTTCTTGATTTTCTAACATTTTTTTTACTATTTCATAATTTTTTTTAACATTTAAATCATCTTTTATAGATAACTGTTCTTTATATAATTTTAAACTCTCTGTTAAATTTTTATTTTTACTCTCATTATTTATACTTTCAGATATTTTTACTATAGAGTTTGCTTTTAAAAATTTTTCAATTTCTCCATTTTTTACTACAAATTCATAGTCTCCACTATTGTACCTATTTCTAATAAGATTTTCTAAGATACTGTTTTTTACCTCATTACTGCTACTGATTTTACCAGCATTAAGATAATATTTTTCAGCTTCCATATAGTTTTTATTTTTACTTGCATTATTACCTTTTAAAATATTATAAAACAATTTAAAACTATTAAAGCCCATAAGAATAAATATAATAGATACAATAAGCAGTAAATACTTTCTTAATCTATTTTTCATTCTTAATCTCCCCTTTATAAAAATATGCCAGCATTATTAAAAGCAACCCTATTAAAAGTGGAGTTTGATAATACCTTTTATAAATTCCCTGTGTTTTCTCTTTTAACTTCTCTTTCTCTAATTTTGAAAATTCATCTAAAAACCCATTACTCTCATTTTTTAAATTATTTACTTCATAATAGTTACCTTCTGAAATAATTTTCATAAATTTAGAATTAAGCTTAGTTATAACAGCTTCATTATTTTTATCCTTTATAAATCCGTTTTTCACTCCATTTTCTAAATTAGGGATTACATTCCCTTCCTCTGTTCCTACTCCTATAGAAAAAACTTTTATCTTACTCTCTTCTAAATATTTTATAATATCTTGATTTTCTTCTCCACCATCAGATACAAGAAGCACTACTTTATTTTTAGTGGAACTCTCTTTAAAGGAGTTATTTGCTATTTTTAAAGCAGATAAAAGATCTGTTGAGCCTCCTGAAATCATATCAGAATTTATAGCTTCTAAATAATTTTCTGCCATCTGATAATCATCAGTTAAAGGCATCTGGACATATGCACTCCCTGAAAATGGAATGAATCCTACCATATCCCCTTTTAATCCGTTTAATATCCCCAGTATAGATTTTTTACCCTGTTCCAGTCTATTAGGATATACATCCTCAGCTAACATTGAGTTGGAAGTATCGAAAAGTACATAGACATCTATTCCACTCACACTTTTTTTCCCATCTTCAATGAGTTTTTGTGGAGAAAGAAGGGCTATAAATAAAAGAATCCCCCCTATTCCATAAAGGATGACTCTACTTATCTCAATTTTTCTATTTTCAAATAGTTTTATAGATGATAAAATTTTATTTTTTTTTATAAAACCATAAATAACAGTAATTAAAATTCCTATAGGAAAAACCATTAACCACATATATTTTAAATTACCAAACTCCAACACTAGTCACTCCCTTAAGGTATTTTTATATATATAACAGACTTGAACATAAGTGCTATTAACAATAATATAATCCCAACTTTTAAAAATTCTTCAAATAAATCTTCTTCTATATTAAACTCTTTTGACTCTATTTTTGTTTTCTCTAAGGCATCTATTTTGTTAAAAATTTGCCTAAAATTCTCTGTACTGCTAGCTCTAAAATACTCTCCACCTGTTGTTTCTGCTATCCTTTTTAAAAGGGTTTCATCTAACTCAGTATTAGCAACTACTTTAGTGCCAAAAGAATTAGTGACAGCTACCTCTTTTGCCCCAATTCCTATAGTATAAACTTTTATTCCAAAATCTTTTGCAATATCTGCTGCAACTTGTGGACTCATCTCTCCTGAATTATTTTCTCCGTCAGTCATTAAAATTATAACTTTTGATTTTGCACTAGAGTTTTTTAGCCTATTAACTGCAACTCCAAGACCCATCCCTATAGCTGTTCTATTATTACTTGTTATATCTTCTATAGTTATCTTTCCTAAAATCTTATCAATCACTGCGTGATCAAATGTCAAAGGGACTTTTGTATAAGCATCTCC
>JAGNZR010000014.1:0-27620 GCA_017984315.1 Fusobacteriaceae bacterium
ACCTCTTCTAATATATCTAATCTTAATTTAGGATCTTCACCTGGCTTAAATTTATGGGCACCATGAGACGTACCTATAGCTATAGCTAAAGAGTCAACTCCAGTTCTTCTTACAAACTCTTCAACCTCTTCAGGTTTTGTAAACTTATGAGAATCTGCAACAACTTCATCCTCTATTCCAGCAAGAACACCTAACTCCCCTTCAACAGTAACATCAAATTGATGTGCATAGTCAACAACCTCTTTTGATACAGCTATATTCTCCTCAAAAGAATAGTGAGAACCATCAATCATAACTGAAGAGAATCCACACTCTATACATGTTTTTACAGAAGCTAAATCTGGTCCGTGGTCTAAATGTAGTGCTACTGGTATATCTGATCCCATCTCTCTTGCTCTATCTACTGCTCCTTTTGCAAGTAAAGGTGTAATTGTTTTCCCCATATACTTTAAAGCACCTGTTGAACATTGTAAAATTACTGGTGAACCCATCTCAGCACAAGCCTCAACTATAGCTAACATCTGTTCCATATTGTTAAAATTAAAAGCTGGTACTGCATACCCCTCTTTATTTGCTTTTGTAAACATCTCTTTTGTGTTTACTAAACCTAATTCTTTATATTTATATCCCATCTTAATCCTCCAAATTTTTTAATCTTTTATGTCTTATCTCTTTCAAAATATGTCTAAAAAACCATTTTATCCTCATCCTTTTTTTAAAAAGAATAAAGACTTCTGGAACCATAGAGATTACAATTTCTACAACCTCTTCATACTTCCCAAAATTTGTAAAAACTTTCTTATAACTTATTAACCAAGAGATTAAAATTAAATTTGTCATTCTTAAAAAACTGACACCAAAGTTAGCAATCCCCTCTTTAGTTATATATATACCAAATATTTTAAATAATACCTCTCCGTTTTGGGTAAAAACAATTTGAAATAATGCTGTCATTATATAAAAAAACATTAAAATTTTCATATATTTCAGTTTCTTTTTTATCTCTTTATTGAAAATTAAGTTACCTACAAGGAGAGCAAAAAATATATAAAACAGATACTCTATTTTATCAAAATATAAATTACTCATAAGAAGTAATAAGATACTACTTTTTAACAACATTTACCCCTCTCATATAAGGAACTAAAGCCTCTGGAATTAAGAAACTTCCATCCTCTTGCTGGTAATTTTCCATAATTGCTAAAAGTGTTCTTCCTACAGCAAGTCCTGATCCATTTAATGTATGAACAAACTCACTTTTTGACTGTCCGTCTGGTCTATACTTTAATCCCATTCTTCTAGCTTGGAAGTCTCCACAGTTAGAGCATGAAGAGATCTCTCTATATTTATTTTGTGATGGTAACCAAACTTCTAAATCATAAGTTTTAGCAGATCCAAATCCCATATCTCCTGAACATAATAATACAACTCTATATGGTAAACCTAATTTTTGTAAAATTGCCTCAGCATTTACAACCATTTTTTCTAATTCATCATATGATGTTTCTGGTGTAGCAAGCTTAACCATCTCAACTTTATTGAACTGATGCTGTCTGATTAACCCTTTTACATCTCTTCCATAAGAACCTGCTTCTCTTCTGAAACAAGGTGAATACGCTGTTAAATATTTTGGTAGCTCTTTTTCATCTAAGATCTCCTCTCTATGAAGATTTGTAAGAGTAATTTCAGATGTAGAGATTAAAAACATATCATCAGTAGTTTTATACATATCCTCTTCAAATTTTGGAAGCTGACCTGTACCTTCACAAATCTCTCTTCTAACTATAAATGGAGTTAAGTGCTCTGTATATCCATGCTCCTCTGTATGTGTATCAAGCATGAAACTTATAAGTGCTCTTTCTAATTTAGAAGCCATCCCTCTATAAACACAAAATCTTGAACCACCAAGTTTTGCTCCTCTTTCAAAATCAAGTATACCTAAAGCTTCTCCTAGCTCCCAGTGTGATTTTGGCTCATATGAAAACTCTTTTGGTGTTCCCCATTTTCTTACTTCTACATTACTCTCTTCATCTTTTCCAAGAGGAACAGATTCATGGAAAACATTAGGAATTGTTCTTTGAATATAGTTTAATTTCTCATCTACTGCAACAAGTGCTGCATCTAACTCTTTAATTTTAGAAGAAACCTCTCCCATTTCACTTATCTCTTTTGTTGCATCTTCATTATTTTTTTTCATTTTAGCTATCTCTGCAGAAACTATATTTCTTTTTCCTCTTAAAGCTTCTACTTCATTTAATATCTCTCTTCTTTCAGCATCTAATTGTTCGAACTCGTTCAAATTCATATTAGAGCCTCTTTTTACCAACATATCTTCTAAAAATTCAATATTGTCACGTATAAATCTTAAATCTAACATCCAAAACTCCCCCTTATTCTATATAATTATACTTCAGTATATCCGTATTTTTGTATATCTACCTCTGTTAAATTAATTCCAGCCATCTCTATATATACATTAGGTGAACCGTTAAAAATATGAATCTCTATCTGCTCATCACTATTTTTAGCAAAATATTTAATTTTCTCTTTTAAATCTCTCTCTATTATCTTATCTTTTTTCTCTTTTCTCTCTATAATGCTCTCTTGTGATAAAAGTTTAACTAAAGCATCAATATCTTCATTTTTTCCTTTTATTATATATATAGCTGTACTGAATTTTTCTACAATAGAAACTTTATCTAGACAATCTTCAACTTTCAGAATTTTAAATCCCAGTATATTCATTGCATTGATTTTGGATAATATCAGTTCATTATCCATATCTGTTTCTAAATCTATATCCATAACCTCATTAAAGGATTCTGTACCCAATGAGATTGGATTTCCCAAAGATATTTTTGGTCTTGGATGAAAACCTTGACTATACTTTACCGGTATCTCTCCCTTAATTAAAACTCTCTCTAAAAACCTTAAAAGATCAAGATGAGAGATAAACCTCATATCATCACATTTATTAAAAAATATCCTTTTTTTCATCTTAGTTACCCCTATCTTTTTTATAGCTTCTCTTATTTTAACATGCTATCTAATTTTTTTTCAATATCTTTTATTTTTTTTATAGTTTCAGGTAGTCTTCTCATAGCTACTCTTATTCTCATATCCTCTTTATGCTCCACTAGAGGGTGCCCTGATAGCCCTTGATTATCAGGGACATCGCTCATAACCCCTGATTTAGCTCCTATCACAACATTGCTTCCTATTGTTATATGACCGTTTACTCCAACTTGCCCAGCTAAAATCGTGTTATCTCCAACTGTTGTACTTCCTGCTATCCCTACTTGAGATATTATTAAGCAGTTTTCGCCAATTACATCATTATGAGCTATTTGAACTAAATTATCTATTTTTGTATATTTTTTTATTATTGTATCTCCAATAGCTCCTCTATCTACAGTTGTATTAGCACCAATATCTACATAGTCTTCTAAAACTACTGCTCCTATCTGCTCTATTTTTGTATTATTTCCACCTATTTTGATATATCCAAATCCGTCCCCACCGATAATAGCACCAGGTTGGATAGCACACCCTTTTCCTAAAATACAAAACTCTCTTATTACAACATTTGGATTAATGATACAGTCATCCCCTATTTTTACCCCTTGACAGATAGTGCTGTGTGGCATGATTGTTACATTATCACCAATTATAACGTCATGACCTATATATACATTAGGGGCAATATTACAGTTTTTTCCAATTATTGCTGAATCCTCTATCATTTTAGACATTGGTTTTATAGATTTTTTAAAAAAATTTAAAAGTTTTGGCATAAGTGTTCTAGGATTCTCACTTACTTTTAAATATACCTTTCCAATTTCTGGAAGAGGGATACCATTTGGCACAATTATGTATTTAGCCTTTGTCTCCCCTATTTTTTTTAAAAATTTTTCATCTGCTGCAAATGTTACACTGTCCTCTTGAGAGTGAAAAAAGGGAGCAAGTCCAGAAATAGTTTCTGTACTTATATCTCCCTTAACTTCACATCCAAGAAGGCTTACTAAGTCAATTAAATTATAACTCACCGTTCTCCCCTCCATATTTATATTATTTTATATTTTATTATTTTTTTACAGATTTTTCCATAACTTCTAAAACTTTAGTAGTTACATTTTCTCCACCAAACTTAACAGCTCCACCTTCTAATATGTATTCATATTTTCCATCTTTAGCCACTTTTTGTACTGCAGAGTTTATAGCAGCCTCAATTTCTTGAAGTCTAGCTCTCTCCTCTTTATTTAACTTAATTTGTGAATCTTTAACAAATTTTTGGAACCCTTCTATATCCTTTTGGAATTTAGCTTTCTCTTCAGGAGTTACTTTAGCTCCTTTTGATTGTAATTCAACTTGTGTTTTTTGAAGAGTTAACTCTTTGCTCTTAACCTCTCCCTCTAATCTTGTTCTTTCTTTATCTAAATTAGTTTGGATTACTTTAGTTTGCGAATAATTACGGAAAACCTCTTGTGTATTTACATAACCTATTGTTGCTGATAATGCTGTTAAAGACATTGATGCTAATAAAGCTAACGTAGTTAATTTTTTCATTTGTAAATCCTCCAATTATTTTTTTTATTTCTAATATTTAGACTTTAAGTTATAAATTAAAGTTTAATTATTTTTTTATTAGAATGACTGCCCCATGTTGAAGAAGAACTGCATTCCACTTTCGTCATCTATCTTAGGACCTATTGGCCATCCAAAGTCAAATCTAAGTGGTCCTAGTGGAGTATTAAGTCTTACTCCAAAACCTGCTGCGATACCTATCTCGTTTGCAAAATCTTCATCATGCTCGTACCCTGGATCTCTTCCATTTTGGTTCCAAGCTCTACCTGCATCCATAAATGCAACAAGTCCAACTATCTCATTTATCTGCTGTCTATTCTCTATTGTTCCAACTATCTTTTGTGTACCTTGGAAGAACCCTCCATCATAACCTCTAAGTGAGTTTCCTCCAACCCAGAATCTTTGAGATTCTTTTGTTGTATCTGTCATAATACCTGATACTGCCTTATATGCCATTGTATTATTTTTGCTAAACCCTTTATGGTATTTTCTTAACTCAAGTGTTGTATTTGCAAATGTATCTGCATCATATCCACCTGCATATCCACCTTCGATTTGGTATTTTGCATACTCTCCTCTTGTAGGGTTCATAGGGTTGTTTCTTGTATCATAAGTAATATAAGGGTAAAGACTCCATAATCCATAAGCATCTGTTAAATGCTTATCATCATCTTCTCCATCTCCATCAATATCCTCATCATCATTTGAAAACTCTTCAATGTATTCAGCTTTAGTTCCTAAACCGATTCTTACAAATTTAGAAAGACCTTTTCCTACATTGATTTTAGCTCCATAAGTATCTATCTCGTGGAATAACCAGCTATCATCAATCTCTGAGTCCGTCTTATAAAGACTCCATCCCCAAGATAATCTGTTTGTACCTCTTATCCAAGGATCTTGGAAGTTAACTGAAAAACTTGAATATCCTTCATCTGATTTTTCATATTGTACACTTGCTTTTTGACCTTTCCCTTGCCAGTTATCCTCTTTTAAAGCAACCATTCCTAAAAGTCCAACTTCGGAACCGTAAGAAATTGCCCCTTGCAGAGAAGCTGTTCTCTCCTCTTCTAGAAGTAACACCATACTCTTACCTTCAGAGTCTCCTGGTATATTATTAGCCTCATATTTTACATTTTTAAATAAACCTGTTCTCATTAAGTTTGCTGATGTTTCATCATAATCTTTTACATTAAATACTTGAGATTTTTCTATTTCAACCTCTCTTTCAATAACGAAATCTCTAGTTTTTAAAACATCATCTGTAGGTTTTCTTCTTTCACCTTTTATTTTAGTTACCATTTTTTTAGGAGTTACCTCTCTAACGCTTCCCTCTACAATAGTAAACTCTAACTCTAAGTTATTGTTGATATCTACATCTATCATTTCAGCTAAAATGTATCCATTTTCATAATACTTATTAAGTATTTTTTCTCTATCTTCTCTAATTGCATTTATACTAAATACTTGTCCCGGTTTAGTTGTCATTAAAGCTAACAACTCTTCCGTTGTATAAAGTGTATTACCTATAATGTTTATTCCATTTAATATTGGATTTTCTACAACAGTATAGATAACTTGAACCCCTTTATTATTTTCAACAATTTCATAAGTCACGCTGTTAAATTTACCAATCTCTGCGAAAGTTCTCTGCCCATTAGCAACTTTCTTTTCTGAAAAATAAGCTCCTACTTTTAAAGGTAATTTTTCTAAAACCTCTTCTTTAGGAACATTTACTAATCCGTTTATAACTATATCTGAAACTACTAATGTTGAATCAACAGTTTCTCTTTCACTATTTGGGATTATACCTTTATCTTGTAATATTTTTTTAGAATCTTTTTTCTCTGTTACATTGACTACTAATTTCATACCACCTTCTACTATTGTAGGGTAGATTACAATTGAATCAATATACTCTTGGGATTTTAGTGTATTGTAATCGTTCAATAAATTTTCTGTCAAAAATTTATCTCCATTCTTAGTCTGCATTAACGAAGTAATGATTTCTTCTGGAACTTCTCTGTTGTTTACAACTTCTATATTAGTTACTGTATATCCATCTTTGCCTATTTCATTTTCTTGAGCAAAGGCAAAATTACTAATAAAAAGAATTCCAAAAAGTATTGCTAGATACTTTCGCATATTTTTTCCTCCATCCTTTATATAAATTGTTGCACTTATTATATACTATTTTTACGTTTAATGTAATACTATTTCTAAAAAATATCACTAAACCTGTCATATTTTTTATAAAACATAAATTTAATATAATAGTTCATATTATCTTGGTTATCTTGATTGTCATTGATTGTTTCAGATTGTGAAGAGTTATTCAAAACCTTATTAGCTCCTATCCCCCAAGCTTTACTGTTATCTATTCTATATTCTATCCAACCGTCATATTTGTTGAAAGAGCCACCAGAACCTGATTCTGTTCTATTGCTATAAGAGCTGCTTTGATTACTACCGTTTATACTCACATCCCCCACTAAAAAAAGTTTATCATATAGATGTTTTTCAGCTTGAATTTTTGCCCCTAAATTATATTCGGTATTATCTCTGTTCTGATCCATATTGTTTTCATCTGTAGCTGCAGTAAAACTGCTGATATCTGAAGTTATTCTGAGTTTAGATAAACCAAATATTGTTTTTAAAGAGTTTGAAAATGGTCTTAAAAACGTATTGGATATTTGGCTGTTCAAAACATTTTCAACTAAAAATGACTGTGAACCGCTGGAATCATTTTGATCCCCTTTTTTATCCCCTGAAAACAAGCTTGCTAGACTTCCACTTGAAGTCTCTCTATTACTTCTTATTTTAAAATTCAACTTTTTAAGTTCACCATTCAGTGAAATTTCATAATTATCCTGAACATTTTTAGAGTATGACTCAAATATAATAATTGGATTAAAATTAGGGTAATATTCATTCTCTTTACTAAAAATAACGCTTCCTTGGCTGATTATAAAATCATTATTATTCAAGATATACTGACCTTGCTTTAAGTCAAAAGAGCCGATAAATTTAAGTCTATCCCCTACACCAGATATCTTTCCTCCACCTGTTAACTCCCCTTTTATATCCTCTATAACTCCAAATATACTTTGAAGATCTATTTTTATCCCGTTAACTATTTTAAAATCCAAATCAAGATTCAGTATTTTTCCAAAATTTCCACTCTCTTTTCCGTTTAAATTATTTAAAGTTCCATTTTTTACATTAGGACTAAGTATAGTATTTCTGATATACTCTCTTATCATTTTAAAAATACTAAAATTCTCCTCCACACCTGGAATCTTTGTTAACTCTCCCTCTCTTATATTAAACTTACCTATAAGCTTATTAGAGGCAATATTAATATCACTGTCTAAAGTTAAACTTAGATGCTCTGGATAGATATATTTTACACCATCCATTTTTAAAGAGAAGTCATAATCAATTTTTTCATAAAAATAATCATTATTTTTTATCTCACTTATTGACGGGATTACAAAATAGCCGTTTATATCAACTTTCCCTGTATTTATTACCCCTTTAAAATATTCTAATTTTACCCTATTTTCTTTTAAAGTTATATTGAAATTAAGCTCTTTTGCATCTATTTCATATTTTGGCATCTTAAAAGAGATATTTTGACCGTTAAATACTCCATTGCTCTCTTTTTCCGAAAAATTCATAGCTATTTGAGCTGTTCCGTCAATCCCTTCTATATTAGCTTCAGATAAAATACTGTTTAAAAAATCAACTTTTATATTTTTAGAATACAGATTGAAATTATACTTTTTCTCTAAAAGATCATATCTACCTAGAGCTTCTAAAAGGTTTTTTTCATATAAAAAATCAAATTTTTCTAATCTAACCTCTTTTTCATCTCCACTTAAATCAAAAATTACATCTTCAAACTCCCATTTTTCAAATATAATTTTTTCAGATGATGTGTTTATAGTATATTTTGGAAATGAAAGGGTCCCATTAATATCAACATTTAAATCAATCTTACCTTTCAGCTCTTCGTTGGCATAGATTTTTGATAAATCTATATCTTTTTTATCTAAATAAAAGTTCAATTCCTTATTTAATAAATTTGCTTCCCCTTTAAATCTCCCTATTTCGTAACCATTTTTTAAAATTTTTAAAAATTTTAAAACAAGCACTCCATCATTTAAATTGTCAGCTTTATACTCCATGTCCCCTTCTAAATCAGGGAGTCTTTTTCCTTTATAATAGATATTATCTACTGTATATTTTGAGTTTACATTTATCTTTTTATCTTTTCCAAAGAGATTAAAAATCCCTATCATTCTATATTTAAAAGCTCTATTATCTGTATATTTCCATATAGAGTCAGCAATTATATCCCCTTTGAATTTATAGTTTCCATCTTTTAAATTATAAAACCCTTTTATTTTACTTTTGTTGTTAGCAAGCATCTCATCTGTGTTTAATACTCCATCAAAGTATTTAAATTTACCTTTTATATCAAGGGCTTCATCTTTAGGACCGATTACTTTTGCTTTTTCTATTTCCAATGTTCCTTTAGGGTTATTTAAGCTCCCTTGAAGTTTACCAAAAGCATCTTCAACTACAAATTTAACAATTTCAACCCCTACGTTTTCATTGCTTAAATTTTTAATTTTATATTGTAAATCAATCATTTGATCTTTTAAATTAACTTTACCATCTAAAGAGAATACACCATTTCCAACTTTTTTTATCTCTACTATATCATTTTTTAATCTAAAATTAGTTTTTATTCCATTAAGCACAATAGTTTCAAATTTTAATTTATCTATCACACCATCTATCTCTAAAGTGTAGTCCTTCCCTTCCCCTTTTATCAACCCTACAACATTAGAAATTAATGACAGCTCTCTTCCAGCAATATCTTGGTCTATATTAAGCAGATTAGTTTCAAACTCAAAATCATATTTTTTATTATTTAAGTTAAAAAAACCTTTTGAAGAGAAAACTTCTTCATTATTTATATCGTAAAGCACAAGACTCTCAATATTTCCAATATCACTGGCAACTTCTGCATTCATTTCACCGCTGAGAGTATTGGAAAAGTTAAAATCCAAAATTCCTTCATATTTTTCTATTTTATTCTCAACAAAATCATATGAAAAATCATATTTTTTTATTAATTTTTTTCCACCATAGATATTAAGAGATTTTTTATCGTAGTTATAACTACCTTTTCCAACTAAAAAACCTGATTTGGAATCTATTTTTATCTCATCCTTCAAAAATTTTAGCCCTATCTCACCATTTAAATTTTCTAAACTATAATTAATTTTTCCTAGTTTATTTTTTAATGAAAAATCAACTTTAAATTGATCTTTTATTCCAAAAATTTTTATATCAGAATTTAAAAGTGAGTATGTCAATAAACCATTAGAGAACATTAACTTATTTTTTAAGTTTTTTAAATTTAAATACTTTATATCTAAATTAGGTAAATCAAAATCAATAGTAACATAGAAATCTTTTTTCTTATCTAATTTCAAATTTATATTAGTATTTTGGAAATTTTCAACTTTAAAAGGAAGGTTTAATCCTATTAAATCTTCATATTTAGATACCTCTGAGTATTCCATCTCCCCTAATATTATATCTATATTCATTTCAGCTGTACCATCATAATCTAAAACAAATTTTTTCTTTTTTCCAAAAACAAAGAAATCCGCATCTATTTTTATCTTATCTTTTAAAAAATCTACATGCCCACCTATATTTTTAGCGCTCTCTTTAAAAGGTTTATAGTTAACTGTTAAACCTCTTATATCTGCACTTCCATAAAGACCTGATTTAGCTACTGTAAGGTCTAAATCCCCTTTCCCCTCTAAATACTCTATATCTTTATAATAGTATGCATATTGCAGTAAATTTGTATCTAAATCTATATTTTCCCCTTTTATTGTCATTGAATAATCTTCAACATAGTTAGAGAAGCTATATGAGATATGTCCATCTTTATAGACACCACCAAATATCAGATCAATCCCCTTTTTTTTATCAAAAGAGACATAACCATTTACAATAGGGATATGCTTTTCTATAGGAAAATTATAAGAGATATCCCTATATATTGCATCTCCATCTATAGCTCTTATGACCCCAATAGGGACACCTAAACCTGCTTTCCCCGTTGAGTTAGTAGAAAAAGCCTTAACTATATTAACATCAGACCCTTTTCTCTCAATTAAAATATCTGCATTATATACATCTATTGCTTTTATCCAATCCCTCATCTCACCATTTAAATCATATCTCAATACTACTTTAGGAGCATCCACTATTTTTTGCCCCTTATAAGATAAGATAACACCATTGGCTTCAATTTCTCCAGATTTCAAAAGTTTTTCTGGAATATTAATCTTCTTAATTGAAAAAGCTGGTTTTAAAACAACAGTTAAAATCACACCTACTGTTGGCCCTAAAAAAAGCACCAAGGACAAAATAATTGTAGACAATAAAAAAATAGGGGTTCCAATCAGTATCCCTTTTTTATGTTTTATTAAGAAAGGTTTTAATCTCTCTATTTTATCTTTAAAAAACTGAACACTCATTCTTCACCCCCAAATATTCTATCTTTACTATTTCTTTCTCTTTTTCTCTTTTATCTTTTTAATCTCTAAAATCTCGGTGAAATTGCATTAAGGTTAGGGTGCCTTGCGACCTACAGGAGCACCAGCACCCGTTCTTAATCAATTTCATAATCCGTTCTTAATCCAATTTCATACTCCCAATTTCATAATTTATAAGGGTCTTTTCAAAGGGATCCCTATCTTTCTAGGGTACTTCCTATTTGTAGCCTCTTTTTTCACTATTATAATAACCTTTCTTTCATCATTGCAATATGGTAAATTCAAAATTTTCTCTTCAACTATTTCAGATTTTAAAATTTCAAGAGCATTTTGAGCACTCTCCTCTTCCCCAGTTCCAATACTTTTTTGAACTAAGAACCTTCCATTTACCTCTATGAATGGAATCATATATTCTAATATAGTTGGAAGTTTTGAAACTCCTCTACATAACCCTATACTGAAAGATTCCCTATTCTCCTCTGTAATATATTCCTCAGCTCTAGAATTTACTACAGTTACATTTTCTAAATTAAGGTTCTCTTTTACCATTTCTAAAAATTTAGTTTTTTTCCCTATAGAATCCATTAAAGTAAAATTTATATTAGGGTTACATATAGCTAAAACCATTCCAGGAAATCCTGCACCTGTTCCTATGTCTAAAGCTGTCTTATCACTCTCTTTTATAAAATTTTGTAGCAACAAAGAATCTATAAAATGCTTTTCTATAGCATCTTTAGAATCTCTTATTGCTGTTAAATTAGTATGAGAATTATACTCAAGCAGTATTTCTAAATATTTTAAAAGATTATCTATCATCTCTTCTGTGAGATTGATACCAACTTTTTTTATCCCCTCTTTTAAATACTCTCTCATACTAACTCTCCTTCATTTTTAAATAAACAAGTAGTACTTGAATATGTGCTGGAGATACACCTGATATTCTTGAAGCCTGCCCTATATTCATAGGTCTAACTGATTTCAGTTTATCTTTAGCTTCTTTTGGAATACTTGGAACTGCATCATAATCCATATTTTCCGGTATTTTTTTATTCTCTAATGTTTTATGTTTTTCTATCATAGACAAAGATTTAGCTATGTAACCAGAATACTTTACCTGTACCTCGATTTGATACTCTGTATCTTCGCAGTAATCCCCAAGTTCAAAATTTTCTATCAGCTCTGCTATATACTTTATATCTGCATAAGTTACATTTGGTCTTTTTAAAATCTCTATAAGTGTTAACCCTGATCTTATTTCAGGCTCTCCTATTCTTAAAAGTACCTCATTAACTCTTTCATTTCTGCTTCCTACAAATTGAGTTTCTAATTTTTTAATTACATTCTCCACATCAATTTTCTTTTGCTCCACTTTTTCAAACTGCTCTTTTTCTAAAAGCCCTATCTCATAACCTATTTTAGAAAGTCTTAAATCTGCATTATCCTCTCTCAGTGCAAGTCTGTATTCACTTCTTGCTGTAAACATTCTATATGGCTCATTAGTCCCTTTAGATACTAAATCATCTATCAGTGTCCCTATATAAGAATCTGCTCTATCTAAAACAACTGGTTCCCTCTCTTGAATCTTTCTTACAGCATTTATCCCTGCAATAATCCCTTGGGAAGCTGCCTCTTCATATCCGGAAGTTCCATTTATCTGCCCTGCTAAAAATAGGTTCTCTATTTTTTTAGTCTCTAAAGAGTATTTAAGTTCTTGTGGATCAACATAATCATACTCTATAGCATAAGCGTATCTCATTATTTTAGCATTTTCTAGCCCTTCAATGTTTTTTAACATCTCATGCTGCACATCTGTAGGAAGTGAACTTGAAAAACCACTAATGTAAACTTCATTAGTGTCATACCCCTCTTTTTCTAAAAACAGATGATGCCTGTCTTTATCTGCATATCTGTATACTTTATCCTCAATTGATGGGCAGTATCTTGGTCCTGTTCCTGCAATAGCACCATTAAAAAGTGGTGATCTATCTTTATTTCTCATTATAGCTTCATGAACTTTTGGATTTGTATAAACAACATAACAAGAGATCTGCTTTCTTCCTGCAATCTCTTCATCTTTTGTTCTATATGAGAATCTTAACCCTTGCTCTTCCCCAGCTTGCTCCTCTATTTTAGAATAATCTATAGTTCTTGCATCTATTCTAGGAGGTGTTCCAGTTTTAAATCTTCCCAGTTTTAACCCAGCTTTTGCAAGAGATAGTGGTAACTCCTCTGAAGACAACTCCCCCATTCTACCTCCGCTGAATTGTGAAGGTCCTATATGGATAAGCCCTCTCATAAATGTTCCAGCTGCTATAACTACAGTTTTACTTCTGTACTCAACACCCTCTTTAGTTTTTACGCCAACAGCTTTCCCATCTTCAACTACAACATCTGTAACTATCCCTTGAATAGCCTGAAGATTATCACAATTCTCAATTGTTTTCTTCATTTGATTTTTATAAAGCTGCTTATCTGCCTGAGCTCTTAAAGATCTTACAGCTGGACCTTTTTTAGTATTTAATACTCTTATCTGTATAAATGTTTTATCTATATTTCTTGCAATCTCTCCACCTAGAGCATCTATCTCTTTCACTAAATGGGACTTTGCAGGTCCCCCTAGTGATGGGTTACAAGACATTGTTCCTATATTATCTAAAGTTATTGTAAAAATCGCTGTTTGCATCCCCATTCTTGCTGCAGCAAGGGCGGCTTCACAACCTGCATGTCCTGCACCAACAACAATTACATCAAAATTTTGCATCTATCCTCCTATAAATTTACTGCTGATTTACTTAACTGCTTCTATTTAAGATTTTCTAATATTTCAGCAGTTTTTGTATCTGTTATTAAAAGCAGCATATCCCCTTTTTCTATTTTTGTATATGCACTTGGATTTGGTTGAAAACTTTCATCCTCTTTTTTTATCCCTATTACAGTTGCATTATAATTTTTTCTTATTTCCGATTCTATAAGTGTCTTTCCTATAAATATTGCAGGAGCTTTTATCTCTACTAAAAGGAAATTGTGAGAGAATCTAATATGCTCAATCATATTAGGCTCCATAGCAAGCTGTGCTACTCTTCTCCCCATATACTCCTCTGGGTAAATTACTTTTGTTGCTCCAATTTTTGCTAAAACTTTACCATGACTTTTTGAAACTGCCTTGGCAATTATTTTTTTTACTCCTAACTCTTTTAAATTAAGAGTTATCATTATACTAGCTTCTATTTCAGCTGTGCAGACAAATGCCACATCATATTCTTGAACACCTAACTCAGCTAATGCTTTATTATCTGTAGCATCTAAAATCAATCCGTTTTCAATCATCTTATTACTTATTTTATCTTGTACTAATTCAGAATTTATATCAATGGCTAAAACCTCTTCTCCAGATTCATATAAAGTTTGAGCTACACTTGAACCAAATCTTCCAAGTCCTATAACTAAAAATTGTTTCATCTTTATCCCCCTGTTATCCTACAACTATATTCTCTTTAGGATATTCATATTGCTCTTTTATTTTCTTCTCTCCTATGGCTAAAGCGAATGTCATTGGCCCTAATCTTCCCACAAACATAGTTATAATTATCAATATTTGAGAAAGTACATTTAAATTTGGAGTAATCCCTAAAGTCACTCCAACTGTGGCAAAGGCTGATATAACTTCATATATTACCTCTTTAAGTCCAAAGTTATCATAAGTTAATATAAGCATTATAATAATCCCTACATACATTAAAGAGATTACAAGTATAGCTAAAGCTTTATTCAGTATATCCCACCCTATTCTTCTATTAAAAAGCTCTATATTTTCTCTCCCTTTAACTACCCCTAAAACATAGAAAACTATAACACCTATTGTTGTGGTTTTAAGTCCTCCACCTGTTGACCCTGGAGAAGCTCCTATAAACATCAATATATAAGATAAAAATACTGTTCCATCATTTAGACCTGCAAGGGGAACTGTATTAAATCCTGCTGTTCTTAAAGTTACACTTTGGAAAAATGCAGCCATAAGTTTATCAACAAAATTAAACTTTCCTATTGTATTTGGATTGTTATATTCTAAGATAAAAATCGCCATCATTCCACCAAATGTTAGAAATACTGAAATTAAAATTGCAAGTTTAGATGTTAAATTAAATTTTTTAATCCCTTTTCTAATCCCTAATATAAAAGAGTTAATTACAGCAAAACCTATTCCACCTAATATTATTAAGTAAGCAATGGAAAGGTTTAAAACTACACTTCCTGCAAACCCTTCTAACCCAGTTGAAAACAGAGAGAAACCTGCATTACAAAATGCCGATACGGCATGAAAAATTCCATAATATAGAGCTTTTCCAAAACTGTAATGGAGATCATTAATGAAAAAATAAGTAAGTATAACTGCACCTATCCCCTCTATTACAAAAACTGTTTTAAATATTTTTTTTATAAATACTTTTATCTCTTCTGATCCATCTGCATTTCTTTCATCTTTTAGTGTCATTCTCTCACTAAATGTCATTTTTTTCCCGGTAATAAGAAATATTGTTGAGGAAAAAGTCATTACTCCTAATCCTCCAAGCTGTATAAATATAAGGATTATCGTCCACCCTACAGGGGAAAAAACTTTGCTTACATCTACTACACTAAGCCCAGTTACACAGATTGCTGAAGTTATTGTAAAGAATGCAGTTAAAAAACTTATATGCTCGCCTTTTTGAAGAGAAAATGGGAACATTAAAAGTAACGCTCCAATCACTGTACTTCCAATGAAACCGAAAATCATTTTTCTAGAAGAGGACATATTTTTTATACTTTTCATACTTATCTTCATTATAAAGCTCCTAAAAACTCATTTTTTTTAATTATTAATTATTCTAATATATTTTCTTTATGTTTTAAATAGTCTAAATTTTTAATCTCTCTTTTTACCATAATCAGCGTCACTAAAAATGATAAAGAGTCTGCTATAGGAGCAGCAATCCATACTCCAATCCCTCCAAAAGTTTTTCCAAGTATTATTATTAATGGAATTAAAAATATAACCTGTCTTGAAAGTGTTAAAAACATTGTAACTTTAGGTTTCCCTATAGCTTGGAAATAAATAGAACTTACTATTTGGAACCCTGCTAAAGGAAATACTAAAGTACAAAGTTTCAAACCTTTTGCTGCAATTGATACAACCTCTTGGTTATATGTAAACAGGTATATAAAATATTTAGATCCAAATTGTATAGATAGAAAAGCAATAAATCCAATTATTACAGCACCTAATATTGCTCTTTTCAATAACCCTTTTACCCTGTCATAAAGTTTTGCACCATAATTATACCCTGCAAGAGGTAACAGTGCTTGATTTATTCCAAATATCGGCATTATAAAAAACATATTTATCCCTTGAACAATGGTCATTGCACTAACTGCATAATCACCTGAAGTTATTTTTAACATATTATTAAAAACCAAAACTACAAGTCCACTTCCTAATTGTAATAGCCCTGGAGCTGTTCCTTGCCTAATAATCTGAAACCATAGTACAGGCTTTAGTTTAAAGTTTTTATTAAGGAGCTTTATACCACTTCTTTTAGAATAAAAATAAGAGAGTGCCCACATCATAGAAGCAAATTGCGAAATAATAGTAGCCCAAGCCGCCCCTTTTACTCCCATATTCATCCAAAATATGAATATAGGATCTAAAATTATATTTAAAATCGCTCCGATTAAAATAGTGCACATAGCTATTTTAGGGTTTCCATCAGATCTAATTGCTGCATTAGCTGTATACCCAACTATAGTGAACAGATAACCTATAGCTATAATTTCTATATAATCTTTAGAAGCTTTAAATGTATTTTCACTTGCCCCTAATACTCCTAATAACCCATCTATGCTAAATAGAGTAACTACAGTTAAAAGAATACTGAATATAGCTCCGATTATTATAGCATTTCCTAAATATTTTTCTGCTAATTTTTTCTTTTTTTCTCCTAACCTTAAAGAGATCAAAGTTGATGCTCCCATCCCTATAGAGAGTGCTATTGCAAAAGAGGCTATAGTCATAGGCATTGTCAGTCCAACTGCTGCTATATCATAGTGCCCTGTATTTGGAATTCTCCCTATATAGATTCTATCTACTATGTTGTAAAAAGCATTAACTAATAATCCTATCATTGAGGGTATAGAAAATTTAACTATTAATCTTGTCATATTTTCCTGTCCCATCAATTTATGTTTTGACTCCATTAACTACCCCTTTCCTATTATATTTATAAAACTTAAAAGGGTATCTAAATTTTTTTATTTAGCACCCTTTTTTTTATTTTATATTTTTGTAAAAATATTAAATCTCTTTCAAGAAAATATTTTGTGTTCTATCAGGTCCTACAGAAACAACTGTAATTTGGCACCCTAAGAAATCTTCCATAAATTTAATATAATTTTTACAGTTTTGTGGTAATTCATCATAATTTTTCATTTGAGTAATATCTTCTGTCCACCCTGGTAACTCTTCATATATAGGGATAGCTCTTGAAAGTGACTCTGTTGAAGCTGGTACAGATTTATAAATTTTTCCATCTATTTCATATGCCACACAAACTTTTAAAGTATCAAACCCACTTAAGCAGTCTATTTTTGTGATAACTATATCTGTTAATCCGTTAATATCTGTTGCATACTTCCCAACAACTAAATCTAACCATCCACATCTTCTTGGTCTTCCTGTTGTAGCTCCAAATTCATGCCCTATAGCTCTTAATTTTTCCCCAGTCTCATTATTCAGTTCAGTTACAAAAGGTCCTTCTCCAACTTTTGTTGTATAAGCTTTCATAACTCCAATGATTCTGTCAATCTTTCTAGGTGATACACCTGCTCCAACTGTTACTCCTCCAGCTGTTGGTGAAGATGAAGTTACATATGGGTAGTTTCCATGATCGATATCAAGCATCATAGCTTGAGCTCCTTCAAATAATACAAATTTATCCTCATTTAAAGCTTCATTAATAATAGGTGTTGAATCTATCACTCTATGCCTTAATATTTCAGCATACCCTTTGTATTCTTCTAAGATTGCTTCATAACTCATTGGCTCCACACCATATATTTTTTCTAATATCTCATTTTTCTCTTCTAAGTTAATTTTTAATTTTCTAGCAAAAGTCTCTGTATCTAATAGATCAACCATTCTGATCCCTTGTCTTGAAATTTTATCAGAGTAACAAGGTCCTATCCCTCTTCTTGTTGTTCCTATTTTGTTTCCAGCAGAAGCTCTATCCTCTTTTAATCCATCTAACATTACATGGTAAGGCATTATTATTTGAGATCTATCACTAATAAATAAGTGGTCTGTTTTAGCACCTTTTTCATCTAATGTTGCTAACTCTTTTAATAAAACTTTTGGATCAACTACAACTCCTGGCCCAATTATACATTTCCCATTTCCGTGTAACATCCCTGATGGTAATAAGTGTAATATAAACTTTTCTCCATTTACAACAACTGTGTGTCCTGCATTGTTTCCACCTTGGAATCTAACAACTAGATCAGCTTTATGTCCTAAAACATCTATAATCTTCCCTTTACCTTCATCTCCCCACTGCGTTCCTACAACAACATATCCTGCCATAAACTCTCCTCCTATTTTAGACTATTTAGTCTTTAATATCTCTATATAGTTAATATTTTTGCTATGCTTATTTATAAATAACTGCTCAAACTCTGTCAGTATATTTTCTCCTGCTTTATCTGAACTGTGAAGGTCTGAAGTATGATAAACCACTTCATAACTGTCTAACTCTTTCACAAATTCCATTATATCATAATAATACCCGTCATGGTCAGTTTTTATAAAAATCAACCCACCTTTTTTTAATAATATATCTAAAGATTTAAAAAGTTTCGGCTGAATAACTCTATTTTTAAGTTTCTCCTCCCATGGATCAGCAAAATTTATATAAACCCCCTCTAACTCCTGCTCCCCTATGAACTCTAAAATCTCTTCTGCTCTCCTTCTAATAAAGAAAACATTTTTAGCATCTCTTCTTCTAACTTTATCTGCAGCCAGTACAAGTCTTTTAAATTTAAGCTCTAAAGCTATATAGTTTCTATCTTTATGACGCTCACTAAGTCCATTAGTAAAATTTCCACTTCCTGAACCGATCTCTAAATAAAGTGGGTTATCGTTTCCAAAACGCTCATTCCACTTCCCTTTTTCTGCATTAATAACCTCTTTATCAAATGCTATATACTCAGGATATTCCAACATTTTTAAAATATATGGGTTATAATTTTTTCTTGGATATTTAAAAAAATGACGCCATAAATCTTTTAATCTATCTTCCATTACTCCTCCTAAATTTTTATTCAAAAATCAATCTTGCTATATTTTTAACGATTTGATCTAAAACATTTTTATTCTCATAAAACAATCTTTCTATCTCATCTTTTTTACTTTTACCTTTTAAAATAAGGTCCATCTCTACTTCAAACTCTGTTTCATCATTGATTTGTGTTCCAAGGTTCATTTTTACAATCTCTTTTGAAATCTCTTTTACATTTTGAGTATATTTCCCAAAAATAGGGGTTTTTCCATAAAATAATGGTTCTAAAAGTGAGTGTCCACCTATATTAACTAAAGTTCCCCCAACAAATGTAACATCAGCAATAGAGTAAAACTCCCTTAAAACTCCCATTTTATCCACTAAAATAACATTAACCTCTTTATCAAGAGTATCTATCTCTGTAAATTTATGATAGGTAAGTCCTTTCGCATTTAATACTCTTTCAACATCTGAAACTCGTCTTAAATGTCTTGGTACAACCACTATTAAAATATCTTTAAAACCAGTTATATTTGATAAGATTTTATCCTCTTCCAGCTCTCTTGTACTACCTAAAACAACTATTTTTCTCTCTCCAGCATGAATGCTCTTTTTCAATTTTTCCTGTTGCTCTTTTGAATATGTTTCAAAATTTATAGAGAACTTTAAGTTTCCAGCATTTTCAACTTTATCTTTTTTAGCCCCTAACTCTATTATTTTTTTAACATCTTCCTCTGACTGCATGTAAAATTTTGTTATTCTTTTAAAATAGCTTTTTAAGAAAAATCTCATTTTTTTATATCTTGGAAAAGATCTATCAGAGATTCTTCCATTTACAATTATAACTTTCCCTTTTTTAGAGCATCTCTTTATAAGATTTGGCCAAATTTCAGTCTCTATAACAACAAGAAGCTTTAAATTAATTAAACTGACAATCTTTTTTATTTTTCCATAATAATCCAGAGGGAAATAAATTACATTTACTCTCTCTTTATCTTTATATTTCTCTTTAGCATTTTCATATCCTGTATCTGTAAAAACCGATATTAAAATCTGCTCATCTCTCTCTTCTAAAAGTCTTTGAATCAGAGGCTGAGAAAGATTAATCTCTCCTACAGATGAGCAGTGAACCCATATTGTAGGCTCTTTTTTTAAAAAAGAAAGCTCTTGATTAACTCTTTTTTCAAAAAATATCTTTTTCTCTTTGCTGAACATTTTAATAAAAAATATTATGGGATATATAAAGATAACTCTCATTATATTATAAATCATTTTCTGCCCTCTATTGTCTCAATATGTTGTGATATCTTATTACATACTTCCTCTATATTCATAAAGCTTGAATCGATCTCTACAGCATCTTCAGCTTTTTTAAGTGGACTTTCTGCTCTTGTAGAATCAAGAAAATCCCTCTCTTTTATAGCAGCTAAAACATCTTCATACTGCTCCTCAACAATCCCTTTATCAGAGTAATCTTTAACTCTTCTTTTAGCTCTCTCTTCAGGGGATGCCACTAAAAATATTTTTATATGAGCTTTTGGAAATACTACTGTTCCTATATCCCTTCCATCTAATATAGCTCTTTTCCCTTTTGCAATCTCCCTTTGAAGATCTACTAATTTCACTCTTACCTCTTTAACTGCTGAAACTTTAGAAACAATTGCAGTTACTTCAGGTGTTCTAATCTCTTTAGAAACGTCTACCCCATTTATAAAAAAATTATCCCCTTGTATATCTAAATGAATCTCATTTAATTTTTTTACAATCTCTGCATTATTATCTAAATCTACACCTTTTTCCAACAGGAAAAAAGAGACCATTCTGTACATAGCACCTGTATCAAGGTAAGTCATATTATATTTTTTCGCTAAAATCTTAGCTATTGTACTCTTTCCACTTCCTGCAGGACCATCTATTGCCACAGTAATCTCTCTCAAAATCTCACCTCTTAATCTTTCATTTCTTATCTTTATCTTTCTGTCTTTTAAAATCATGGTGAAATTGAATTAAGGTTAGAGTGCCTTGCGACCTACAGGAGCACCAGCACTCGTTCTTAATCAATTTCATGCTCCGTTCTTAATCCAATTTCATATGCTGGATTAAAAGCGCTCTCCACTCTTTATCCTCTTTAACTTCTAATACATTATACCCTAGACTCTCTACCTCTTTTAAAATTTCAGGAAGCTTATCACTAACTATTCCAGATAAAATAATCTTTCCATTAGGTTTTACAACTTTAAATATATCTTTTAAAAGAATTAACAGCACATCTGCAAGGATATTTGCTACAACTATATCAAATTTCTTATCCTCTATTACAGAGATTAAATCCCCTTTTAAAACTCTAAAGTTTTCTCTTTCTACTCCGTTTAAAATCAGATTCTCCTGAGCTACTTCAACAGCAAGTTCATCTATATCTACTCCTACTATATCTTTTACGCCTAGTTTTGCTGCTGCTAACATAAGGATTCCAGAACCTGTTCCCACATCAAGTAGTGACAGCTCTTTGCTGTTTTCTTCATTTATCTCATTTTCCATGAGTTTTACACATAGAGAAGTTGTTGAGTGAGATCCTGTTCCAAAAGCTCTTCCTGGATCAAGCTCTATTACAAGTTCATCCTCTTCTGGTTCATACTCTCTCCAAGTTGGTTTTACAACAAACCTTTCACTTATTTTTTCAGGATATAAATAGTTTTTCCAAGCATTTTGATAATCCTCCTCATCATAAGAGTAAATATCAAAAGTATAAACTACATCCTCCCTCTGTGAAAAAATCTCTTTTAATCTCTCTTCTATCATCATATTTCTTTTTTTCGAAAGAAAATTTTCAGGAAAATATGCTGAAACTGCATTATCTACATTTCTAAAATCATTAGCATCTTTATAATAATCTAAAGGGTTTAAATCTTCTAAAGGTTCATCTATTTTTAATCCTGTTGCACCAAAACTATAAAAAAGATCAGAAATCTCTTTTCTTGTTTTCTCTATATCATCACTATCAAAAACTACTCTTATCTCATTTACTCTCAAAACACACCCACTTTTTAATATTTTATCTCTGCCTCTCCAACATTTATTCTAGTAACTGATACACACTCTCCAGTTTCATCATCTAACTCCACTGATATACCATTTAATCTTGAATTTCCTGTTTCCACTTCAAATCTTTGAGGTAACCCTGTTATGAATCTGTTTATTACCCCTTCCGGTTTTGTTCCTATTACCCCATTATCTGACCCTGTCATCCCCACATCAGAGATAAAACCTGTTCCCTCTGGTAAAATTTTCTCATCAGCAGTCTGTACATGAGTGTGAGTTCCAAAAAAAAGTGAAACTTTCCCATCTAAATATCTTCCTAAGGCTATTTTTTCAGAGGTAGCCTCTGCATGAAAATCTACAATAATAAATTTAGTTTCTGCTCTTAATTTTTCAACTAGCTCTCTCCCTAAAACAAAAGGGCAGTCTATTGCAGGCATAAAAGTTCTTCCTTGCAGTGAAACAACGGCAACTTTTACCCCTTTTTTATTTTTTGCAACACAAAAACCTACCCCAGGAACCCCTTTAGGGTAGTTATAAGGTCTTAAAATTCTATTTGTACCATCTAAATATGTTGTGATCTCTTTTTTATCCCAAATATGGTTACCACTTGTAATGACATCTACTCCTAAACTAAAAAAACTCTCAGCTATCTCTGGAGTAATCCCTTTTCCTGAAGCAGCGTTCTCACCATTTACAATTATAAAATCATACTCTGATTTTTTTTTAGGGATATAACTCTCTAAGACCTCCCTACCTGGGCTTCCTACAATATCTCCAATAATTAATATTTTCATCTTTTTTCCTTCCACTCTTTAATTTACAAAAAATTTTTTACAACTTATTATACCACAAATTATAGTTTTTTTAATAATAAATCTTAAAGAATAAAAAAGAGAGGGGTTCAAAATTAAAATTTTGAACCCCTCTCTTTATTTTTCCAATCTTAGTAAAAAAACATTATTATACATCCACTTATTGAAATAAAAGGTCCAAATGGTAGTTGAATATCCCTCTTTTTTATTTTAAGAAAAAGATATGCTGCATAAAGTGCTCCAACTAAAAAACTATAAATAAAAAAAATGTATACTTTTTCAAAACTATGAAACCCTACACAAGCTCCTATCCCCATTGCTAATTTTACATCCCCATAACCTAAAACCTCTTTATCTAAAATATCTGATACATACCCATAAATAATAGAAAATGGAATAGAATACATAGCAATTCCTATAATAGAGCTTGCTAACCCTTGTGTAAAATAACCTTTATATATGACTCCTAGTAGTATAAGCATAAAACTTAAAATGTTAGGGATATAAAATTTTTTTAAATCAACCACAGAAATAATCACTAAAATAATTACAAAAAAAAATTTAAATATTACTTCTGAATTAAGTGTCATTTATACCACCCCTCCTGATACATTTATTTTTTATGTTAAAATTTTTATTTAATCTATTAATGTTTGAATTATTAAAGAAAGTATTATTTTTAGTTTATTCTCTTCAACAGTATTATTTTTATAATATTTCTTTTCACTTCTTATAAAAAACCGATGAAATAGTAGATATTATAAACAGAATTAATGAAACCTCCAACATTACAAAACATACCCATCTGTTCTCTTTTCATAATCCTCTTTTGAAATAAAGCCTGTATCAAAAAGTATTTTTAAAGACTCCTCCATAGTAACCATTCCAGCTGACTTCCCTGTCTCTATAACTGAAGCAATTTGGTTTGTTTTACCATTTATTATCAGGTTAGAGATTGCGTTATTAGAGATCATAATCTCTGTAGCTACAACCCTTCCCCCTTTTAAAGATTTTATAAGATCTTGGCTCACTACCGCTCTTAAAGTTGAAGCTAACTGAACTTTTATCTGCTGCTGCTTATTCTCAGGGAAAACGTCTACAATTCTGTTAATTGTTTCTGCAGCTCCATTTGTATGCAGTGTACCTAAAACTAAATGTCCTGTCTCTGCTGCTGTTAGTGCTGACTCAATACTTGGAAGGTCTCTAAGCTCTCCAATAAGTATAACGTCTGGGTCTTGTCTTAAAACTCCTTTTAAAGCTCTAGAGAATGATGGTGTATCTCTTCCAACTTCTCTCTGTCTTATAAGAGATTTTTTCTTTTCATATACATACTCAATAGGATCCTCTATTGTTATTATATTTTCAGCACGATTTATATTTATCTTATCTACAATGGCTGCTAGAGTAGTAGATTTACCAGAACCTGTAGCTCCTGTAATAAGTACTAACCCATTTGAGAACTCTGAAAAACTCTCTACTACAGTAGGTAATTTTAAAGAGCATATATTTGGTATTTCTGTACTTAAACTTCTTAGGACTAAACTTAAATTATCCATCTCTAAATGAAGATTTGCTCTATATCTGCTAATCCCTTCAACTAAAAACGCAAAGTCAAGCTCTCTCTCTATTTCAAATTCATCCCAGTCATGTTTCAATAAATAAGGGGCTATGCTCACTTTTATGAACTCTGAAGTTACAGTATTATAATCTATTAATTTTAAAAGTTCCCCATTTACTCTAATTATCGGGTTTAGTCCCACTATTAAATGAATATCTGAGGCTCCTTTTATTTTTGCCTCGTTTAAAATACTTATAAACTCTTCTTTACTATACATAGTTCACCTCCAATGCAAAAACAATTTATATACTGTACAAAAAAAAGTGTTATTTTCCTACAATTTTTTTTTATAATGACTTTTTAAAAAAAATAAGATATAATCATAAAAATCATTCATCACATATCATATATTATATTTAAACGGAGAAAAATTATGAAAAATTTGTCTGTTTTACTGATTTCTTTACTCTTTTCAAGTATTATTTTTGCACAAGAACTAATTACATTAAAAGCTGGAGAGAGTATCCCACAATTTAAGTATTACACAATGAAAGGGGAAGAAAAAGATTCAAAAGATTTAGCAGGAAAAAAAGTTTTAATTAACTTTACATCTACATGGTGCCCATATTGTATAGAAGAGAAGGTTAAATTTGAACAAGGGTATAAATCTTTAAAGGCAAATAATGAAGGTATCGAGATTATTGTATTCTTTGGTACTTATGGAAAAAAAATTGAGAGAAGAGATACTAAAGCTACAGTTGAAGAGTATATGAAAAAGAACAATTATACTTTCCCAATATACTTTGATGCAGATAGAAGTGTTATAGAAAAATTTGGTGCAAAAGTTATTCCAACAACTTTTTTTGTAGATGAAAAAGGTAAAATAGTGGAGGTCTCAGAAGAATACTATAAATTAAAAAATTTAAAAAAATAATTTTTAATTTGTAAAATTTACTGTTTTTTTAAATAAAAGTTAACCTAAAAAGAGAGGTGTCCCCCTCTCTTTTTTACTCTTTAATATTTTTAAGTTCCCAATGGAGTGAAAAACTCATAATTGCCCTTATCAAAACTACTGCAAAAACCCTTAAAGTTGACATAAAATCTGGAGCTATTATTGTTTCTATAATATCAGCTACTATTAGTATTTGGAGTCCAACTAAAATTGAGCTATCAAAATAGATTCTTGTAGCTTCTTTTATCCCAATCTCTTTTTTACGAAATACTCCTTTATAAATCGTGTAGAAAAATCCATATAAGATAACAAGAATCGATACAATTACAAAAAAATGGTAAACAATATTTAAAAATTCATTAATTTTCATATCTACCCCCGGTCTTAAGAGCTATAGCCATTCATTATCATATTCAAAAGCTATTAGTTTATTCGGCAAAGTAGATAATACTCCTACTTTTTTGTCATTATAAAAAACTTGTACGTATTTAATTATCAAAAAATTATTTTAATAATTTTATAGTTTCATCATATGCAAATTGGATAATCTCTTGGCATTCAACTTTATCATTTTTTAAATTAATACAAATTTCACTATTATATTTTTCTTTTACAGCTTTCATTAATTTATTTACTAAATCTCTAGCTTCATTTGCTTCATCTTTAGAATTTCTTCCTTTTAAAAAACCAATAACAACAGCTGAGGCATTTACTGCTCCACAAATAGAGCAAGTTGTCATTCCAAGCCCCATTCCACTTCCTATAGATATTGGGATTTCTAGGTTATATCTTTTATTAAAAGCTTCTATCATTGTTTCTGCACAGTTAAAACTTCCTTTAACATATGTAATTTTTTCATCATTCATTTTTTTCCTCTCTTTATCCTATATTTTTTTTATTTCTTAATTCATTTTTTTATATCAATTGCCCTCTTCAAAAATAACGAATCTTTCTTTAATTTTTAATCAATTCTAAGACCTCTTCAATAGAATCTCCCATTCCAAAAAGAACTTCAATTTTATAATCATTAAAGCAGTTAATGGCTCTTTCACCAACAGAATCAACAACAACAACTTTTACACCTAATAATGATAAAAATTTAGGAAATTCTCCAGGCTCATGATTTGGGGCTTTTATAACTTCCTTATTCATGATTTTTTTCTGGTCAAAACTTACGATTAAAAAGTTAGTTGCTTTTCCAAAATAACTTTCAAATTTGAAATCATCATTAATAGGAAAAGCTATTTTAAATTCTTCTAAATCTCTAACTAAAACTTTTAACTTTTCAATACTAGTTTTTTTTAGCTCTTTAAAATAAGAAGCATCATTCCTTATGCACAATGCTTTTTCTTTTAATAAAGATTCTAAAATTTTTTTTCGACCACTCGTCAGTAACCTTTGAATTGTTCCTCTAGAAATATTCATTATAATTCCAGCTTCAATTTGATTTCTCCCTTCATAATCACATAATCTTAATGCCTCAAATTCATCTAAATCAAGCTTTAGAATTTCTAACTCTTTCATAGGAGTATCTGAAGGCTTAAAAAAAATCTCATTATTAACTAATCTGCACTCTCTTTTCTTTTTTTTCCCTGCCATGCTGCCACCTCTTTTTTATTTTTTGCATATGCACAAGATTATTTTATTAAATTTTTTTATATATGTCAATTTTTTTATAATATAATAATTTCATAAATGAAAAATGGGATTCTGTAGTTGATTAAGCTACAGAATTCCGATCTGCTTTATTTATATATTTTATTTTTATATTTTATTTTTATA
>JAGNZR010000014.1:27720-33194 GCA_017984315.1 Fusobacteriaceae bacterium
TATATTTTATTTTTATATTTTATTTTTATAGTGAAAACACACCATTATTTATATTAAGAATTGAAATTTTATATGTCCCACCTAAATTTTCAGAAACTAAATCTGCCAATTCTTTTAGTGCTTCCTCCAGTGCATTACCGCTATTATTGTCAACTAAAGGGGTTATATTATTAATATGTAAAATATTTTCTACGAAAAATTATTGATTTGGTTGGTAAAATAAATTGAGATGGTTGGATATTTTTTTAAATTTTTTGTTAAAATTTAAATTAAGGTTAGTTTAGCAGGTTATATAAAAAATACAGGGGGAAACACTATTATGAAAATTAATGATTTTAAACTTGAATGCCATTTTGGACGTTACGAATTTACAGCACCTTATTTACTTACACAATCTGATTGTGAATCAATGTCAGTAAAAGAATTACTTGATATGGAACCGGGAGCTCAAGAGCAATACTTAAACCAATGGTTAGGGTATACTGAAACTTGGGGGAATCCTGAATTAAGAAAATTAATTTCAGAACTTTATAAAGATATGAAAGAAGAGAATATATTAGTATTTCATGGAGCACAAGAAGCAATCCTTGCCTATATGAATGTTGTTTTAGAAGAGGGAGACCATATGATTGCAATGTATCCAAATTATCAATCTTCTTATGAAATTGCCAACTCTATTCCTAATTGTGAATTTTCTAAATGGAATATAAGAGATAATGGAGAATGGGAGATGGACTTTGATGAATTAGAAAGTTTAATTAGACCTAATACAAAGCTTATTGCTGTTAATTCTCCTAATAATCCTACGGGGTACACATTTACAAATGAGGAGATAAAAAAACTTTGTGAAATCTGTAAAAAACATGATATTTATCTATTTGCAGATGAGGTATATAAAGGGTTAGAGTTTGGTGGAGAAAAAAGAGATTGGTTTGCAGATTATTACGACAAGTGCGTTTCTTTAGGTGTAATGTCAAAAGCTTATGGACTTGCTGGAATCAGAATAGGATGGATAGCATCTAAAGATACTGAACTTTTAAACAAACTTGTTAAATTCAAGCATTATACAAGTATTTGTTGTTCAGCTCCATCAGAATTTTTAGCAATAGTTGCTCTTAAACACGGAGAAATTATTTTAGAAAAAAATATAAAAATAATTAAAGATAATTTGAAATTAGTTGATGAATTTTTTGCACAATATCCAACACTATTTGAAAAAAAATCAATTACTTGTGGTCCTGTAGCATATCATAAACTTCTAATAGATATGCCAGTTAAAGAGTTTTGCCAACTTGCAGTAGATAAAAAAGGGGTACTACTTTTAGCATCAGACATTTTCGATATGGATAATCAATATTTTAGAATGGGTTATGGACGTAAAGGGGTTGCTAAAAGCTTAGAAAAATTCAAAGAATTTTTAATTGAAGAGAAATTTATTTAAATTTAAACAATACTTTATTTTACCTAGGAGGGTCAATTGATAGAAACTTTACTGTTAAATGTAAAAGATGTTGAAAAAATAATAATGGAAAGCGACATAATCAGTACTGTTGAAGAGGGGTATATTGCATATAATAGAGGAAAGATTAATCAACCTGATATAGTGTCTATAGATATTCCAGAAAAAAACGGAGAGCTGGATATAAAATCATGTTATAATGAGCTAAATAATTATATAACTGTAAAAATGGCTTCTGGATTTTATGATAATGGAATAAAGTTTAATTTACCAACAATGCTTGGTGTAATTACTTTAATTGATGGAGATACTGGAGCTCCACTGTGTATAATGGATGGAAGTTTAATAACTGGTGTAAGGACAGCAGCAGCAGGGGCAATCTCGGCTAAACTGTTGAGTAGAAAAAATTCTAAAACTGTAGCAGTTTTTGGAGCAGGAACTCAAGCCAGATTGCAAATATATGCATTAAAAAAAGTAAGAGATATAGAGATTGTACAAGTATATAGTGAAAAAGTGGAAGAACTTGAAAAATATAAAATAGATATTGAAAAAAACACGAATTTAAAGGTAGTTTTATGTTCTACTCCTAAAGAAGCTTTAAATAAAGCGGATATTGTAATTACTACAACTCCATCAAAAAAATATTACATAGATAGTTCATATATAGAAAAAGGGATGCATATTATAGCAGTAGGAGCTGATATGGCAGGAAAAAATGAACTTGATCCTAAAATATTTAAAAATGCTAAGATCATAAATGACAGCATTCCACAGTGCACTAGTAGAGGGGAGACAAGAAATGCTATTATTTCTGGTATGATTAAGGAATCTGATATTCATGCTGAAATAGGGCAGCTTTTAGAAGGGCAAAAAGCTTTGAGAGAATCAGAGGAAGAGATTACAATTTTTGATACTACTGGAATGGGAGTTCAAGATAATGTAGTTGCTGCTAAAATTTATGAAGTAGCAAAACTTAGAAAAATAGGAAAAGAGTTCTCTTTTCTTTAATAACTATCTTAAAAAAATTTAATTGAATAGACTCCCTATATTTATTATAAGAGATAAAGTATCTAATACATTGACAAAATATAAATAAGGGAGTCTATTTTTATGGAAAAAAAACAAAAAAAAATTATTGTTGATTTTGATTGGAGTCCAAATAAAAATTCTAAAATTCCTATGTATCAGCAAATAATAGATTATATAAGTAGCAAAATATCAAGTGGAGATTGGTCTATTGGAAGTTTTTTACCTACACAAAGGGAGTTAGCTAAAAAATTTGATGTTAATCGAAGCACCATTATCTATTCTTTAAAAGAGTTGGAGTCTAATGGTATAATACAAGGAAAAACTGGTGAAGGAACTAAAATTATCAGTAATATTTGGTCTTGCTTATTTTCTCCTTCTACACCAAATTGGTATGAATATTTAAAAACAGGGACGTTTAAAGAAAACATTTCTGTAATTCAGACTATAAATAGAGTAGAGTTTAAAAAAGATATTGTAAGAGTCAGCACTGGAGAGTTATCTCCTACTCTATACCCATCAGAGCTGATGAAAGAGATATTTTTAAATTTATCAAATTCAGCAATAAATTTAAATTATTTAGAGCCTTTAGGTTTATTAGAGTTAAGAGAAGTTTTGTGTGAAAAATTAAAAAAAAGAGGAATAGAATGCACCCCTTCAAATATATTGATAACATCAGGCTCTCTGCAGGCTTTACAACTGATCTCCTTATGTTTAATAAAAACAGGAGCTCATATTTATGCTGAGTTACCATCATATTTAAACTCCCTACAACTTTTCCAATCTAGTGGAGCTAAATTGGTAAATATCGAGATGGATAAAGAGGGAATTAAATATTGGAATATCCCTGCAAAAGAGATAAAAAAAGAAAAGTCAATTTTATATACAATTCCAAATTTTAATAATCCAACTGGAACTCTTATGTCCAAAAAAAGAAGGGAAAATTTATTGGAATTTTGCAAAAATAATAAAATTCCAATAATAGAGGATGATGCCTATGGTGAACTTTGGATAGATGAAGAGCCTCCCGCACCTTTAAAAAGTCATGATGCAACTGGTGTTATTATTTATCTTGGAAGTATCTCTAAAAGTTTAGCTCCAGGGCTTAGAATAGGTTGGATTGTTGCTCCAGAGTCAGTAATTTCACGTCTCAGTGATGTTAAAATGCAGATAGATTACGGGGCAAGCTCAGTATCTCAATGGATTTTAAAAGATTTATTGTGCTCTTCACATTATGATGGATATTTGAAAAATATTAGAGATGAATTAAAAATAAGACGAAACTTGATGCTGGAATCACTTGAAAAACATTTTAAAGATATAGCCATTTGGAGTGTTCCCAAGGGTGGATTTTACATTTGGGTTATTCTAAAAAAAGATATCTGTATGGACAAACTTTTTCACTCCCTGATAAAAGAGAATATCTTATTAAATACAGGGGATATATATGGATTTAATAAAAATAGTGCATTTAGGCTTTCATATTCATATTTAGATAAAAAAGATATAGAGAAAAGTGTAAAAAAAATATCTAAAATAATAAAAGAGATAAAATAAAAGGAGAAAAAATGAAAAAAAATTATTTAGGATTATTATTTATATTTTTACTGTTTTCGCTTCAAAGTTTCTCATTAAATTTTACAGAAAATAAAAAAATAGAAGAATTATTTAACAGAAATAATGTTAAGGGGGCTTTTGTCCTTTATGATGTAGAACAGAATAAATTTGAAGGGTATAATAAAGAGAGAAGCAATGAGAGATTTTATCCCGCTTCAACATTTAAAATATATAACTCATTAATAGGGCTAGAAGCAGGAGCAGTAAAAAATGTAGATGAAACTTTCTATAAATATAGTGGTGAGAAAGTATTTTTGCAAACTTGGGCTCAAGATTCTAATTTAAGATATGCTATAAAAGTATCACAAGTTCCAGCTTATCAACTTTTAGCTAAGAAAATTGGAATGAAAAAAATGCAAGAGGAGATTAATAAATTAAATTTTGGAAATAAAGAGTTAGGAAAAGAACTCGATCAATTTTGGCTAAAGGGTCCTTTAAAAATAAGTGCTATTGAACAATGTATTCTTTTAGCTAAACTTGGAAAAACTGAATTGCCTTATTCAAAAGAGATCCAAAAGCAAATTCAAGATATAACAGTTTTAGATAGCGGAAAAGGATGGACTTTGCATGGGAAAACAGGTTGGGCAACATCTAATATAGAAGTCCCGATAGGTTGGTTTGTTGGATGGGTAGAAAAAGAAGGTAAAATATATAGTTTTGCTATAAATTTAGATATGAAAAATTCAGATGAACTTCCAAAAAGAGAAGCAGTAACAAAAGAAGCATTAAAAATTTTAGAAATATTATAAATATTACAAATATTTATAAATTTAAAGAGAAAAAATAAAAATGGAAAGACTATTATGAGTCTTTCCATTTTTATTTCATTAATATTTACTATCCTATTTACTATCCTATTTTCTTAAAATATCCACAAGATCGTAAAATCTAAATGTCTTATTTCTTTTTCTATCATCAGAATATATTTTCCCTGTTTTTAATAATTTTTTTATATTACTATTTGCAGCATTATAACTTACTCCAACCATTTTTTCCATATCCTTTATAGTAAAAAATGGTTTTTTAAATATTGCAGATACAAAAATAGGGTTTATATTATTATCTTTTGCAAAAATTAACATCTCTTTTAATAAATTCTCTATTCTAGAAAGTTTTTCAATATAAAAATCACTTTGAGCTATAGCTGAATCTAAAAAGAAACTTAACCATTCAAACCAAGCTGGATTTTCAGTTCTTAGATTATTTAATAAAGCATAGTACTTAAACTTATTCTTCTCTAATTGTTCACTCATAAAAAATGCAGGTTTTGTAATAACCTTTTTATCTAATAAATAAAGAATCATCAATATTCTTCCTAATCTACCATTGCCATCAAGAAAAGGATGAATCGTCTCAAATTGAGCATGTATAA
>JAGNZR010000063.1 GCA_017984315.1 Fusobacteriaceae bacterium
TCAATTACTTCATCTCTATAAAGCAAAGAGGAGTTAGTTATAAGTGCTATTTTTACTTTGTAATTATCTTTTACCCATTTAGAGATATAACCTAAGTCTAAATTAAAAGTAGGTTCTCCACTTCCGGAAAAAGTTACATAATCTGGAGTGACTCTTTTTAAAACCTCACTAACCTCTTTTTTCAGCTGTTCTAAATCTACATAATGATCCCTTTTTTCTGTATACTTCTCTGTGGCTCCACATTCACAATATACGCAGTTAAAATTACATCTTTTCTCTTTTACTAAATCTACCCCTAGAGAGATCCCTAATCTTCTTGAAGGTACAGGTCCAAATACATACTTATACATAAAAAATCCCCTTTTTAACCCTTATTAATTTAAACCATTTCTTATCTTTTATTCTCTATTGTCAATTTTAATCCTTTATTTTTGGAAAGTAAATAAAAAAAACAGTCCTAAGACTGTTAAGTTTTTTAATGGAGGCGACGACCAGATTTGAACTGGTGGTGGAGATTTTGCAGACCTCTGCCTTACCGCTTGGCGACGTCGCCACTTGAATTAAGTGGTGCCCAGACGCGGAATCGAACCACGGACACGGAGATTTTCAGTCTCCTGCTCTACCGACTGAGCTATCTGGGCAAATATAATGGCGGGAGTGACGAGGCTCGAACTCGCGACCTCATGCGTGACAGGCATGCGCTCTAACCAACTGAGCTACACCCCCAAATTTATGGTGGTCACAACAGGACTTGAACCTGTGACCCCCTGCTTGTAAGGCAGGTGCTCTCCCAACTGAGCTATGCGACCATTTCTTCATTGCTCAATATTTATACCATAAATAAAATATTAAATCAAGTTTTTTTTACTTTTTATTTTATTATTAAAAAAACATTTCTAATAATACGCCCTTTAAAAGAACAGGTAATCTCAATTTATTCTTTGCAATCAATAACTTTTCTATACTTATTGTTTTATTTCTTAGTGAACCAATATAATTTAAAATTTCAAAAATATTTTCTCTGTCTTTCGCCCCTCTGCAAAGCCCCTCTATAAATATAAGTTTATCAATATTATCTATCCATTTTATATTTTCAACAAAATATCTAAGTGAATTATAAATTTTTATCTTATTTTCTAAACAAGATGTGTTTCCATAATATTCAGTGAGGTATAAATCTATATTTTTATAATTTATAACAGGGTTTAAATCAAATTTTTTCTCTTTATACTTTTTTATATCATCCACATACCCATTAAAAAATTCAAAAACCTCTTTACTTACCCCTAACTCTTCATAGTTTAACTGTGGTACTCTTATAATTGTACATCTTGATTTTATTGTAGGTAGAATATTTAAAGATGTGGCAAGTAAAAAAAAGTAGTTCCCTTTCCCTGGTTCCTCTATTGTTTTTAGAAGTGCATTAGAAGATGTAGGTTTCATTTTACCTACATCTTCTAAAATAAATATTTTGTTCTTTCCTTCATAAGATGAAGAAGCACTTTTGCAAATAAGATCCCTTATAGCGTCTATTTTAATCCCATTCTCATCATTTAATATTTCAAGATCTCCGTGGGTTCTTGAATTCATCCTTTTGCAAGATTCACATTCATCACAAAAGTTATCTTCATACGTTTCACAATTAAGTGCTTTTCCAAAAGATAAAGCTATCTCTAACAGCTGTTTTTTATCATTACCGTAAAAAATATAGCTTCCTGACTCCTTCATGTTTTTGAGTTCATTTTTTATTGTTTTTTTTAACTCTGCACTGCACAATAAACTCTCTATTCCCATATTTTATCTTTCAGCCTTTTCTATTTTTCTTAAAACATCTATCTGCTCTAATGCTAATCCTGTACCTAATACAACTGACTCTAAAGGGTTATCTGCCAGTCTTACTTTTAGATGAGTAGCTTCTGCCATCAGTGTTGTGAAGTTTCTGATAAGTGAACCTCCCCCTGTCATAACAATCCCATCATCAACTATATCTGAGGATAGTTCTGGTGGTGTTCTCTCTAAAACTGATTTCACACAATTTACTATCTCCATTAAAGAATCTTTTAAAGCTTCTCTTATCTCTTCAGAAGAGATTTCAACTGATTTAGGTAACCCCATAACCATATCTCTTCCTTTAATTATCATAGTTTCCTCTTCCTCTAATGGGATAGCTGTTCCTATTTTTATTTTTATCTCTTCAGCTGTTCTTTCCCCTATTAATAGACTATGCTTCTTTTTTATATATTTGATTATATCATTATCAAAATTATTTCCAGCAACTCTTATTGTAGAACTTACTACAGTACCTCCTAAAGAGATTACAGCAACGTCTGTAGAGCCACCTCCTATATCTACTATCATATTCCCTTGAGGTGCTGATATATCCATTCCTGATCCTAACGCTGCTGCCCTTGCTTCCTCTATCAGATACGCCTTTTTAGCTCCAGCAGATATTGCAGCTTCTAAAACTGCTCTTTTTTCTACCCCTGTTACATCGATAGGTACACAAATCATTATTTCAGGCATAAAAAAGTTGAATTTACCAAAAACTTTTTTTATAAAATATTTTATCATCGCTTCTGTTATGTCATAATCAGCTATAACCCCTTCACTTAAAGGTTTTACAGCTATTATTGTATCAGGAGTTTTTCCCAACATCTCTTTAGCTTCGTTACCTACAGCCAGCACTTTTCTAGTTTCCCTATCTACAGCAACAACAGATGGCTCATTTAAAACTATTTTTCCATGTTTTTTACTATACACTAGTGTATTTGCTGTTCCTAAATCTATCCCTATACTTCTTGCACTACCAAACTTAAAAAAATTCATATTTTCCTCTCTTTTTTAACTAACTTTTCTTATTTATATTTTCACAAATTTTAACTATCTCTTCAATTCTCTCAAGCTGATTAGTTTCATAAAAAACACCGATCATAGCTTCGAAAGCTGTAGCCTCTCTATACTCCATCACGCTACATGAACTAGGAAAAGATTTTATATTACTGTTTTTAGCTCTTTTAAAAAGCTCACACTCTTTCTCTGAAAATGAACTGTAGATCTCTTTTACTAAACGGCTTTGAACTTTAGCATTTACCATCTCTTTTACTAATTTGTTAGCTTTATTATTGTTAAACCCTTTAGATATTACATATCTTCTTACATAAAGCTCCCAAACAGCATCACCTAAGTAAGCTAAAATAACTCCACCCGTCTCATTTATATTGACCATTGTGTCGTATCCTTTCCATCTTTAATTTTTATTCCAATACCTTGAAGTCCATCTCTTATTTTATCAGAAAGTGCCCAGTTTTTTTCATCTCTTGCATCTCTTCTTAATTTTAAAACAAACTCCACTAACTCTGTAGTTAAATTATCAGCTTGTTTCACTTCTGATGTTTTTATCCCTAAAACATCTTCTACTGCTTCTTTTATAAATTTAACTGTCTCAGTTATAATTTCTACTCCAGCTTTATTTATGCTTCCAATCTCTAGCGCTTTATTAAGCTCTTTTACAAGCTCAAATACAGCTCCAACTCCTATAGCAGTATTGAAATCATCATCCATACCCTCTATAAACTTTTCTTTTGATTTTTTTAGAGCTTCTTTTAATTCAGCCAAAGAATCTCCTGCCTCAACAGTGTTCTCTGATTTATTGAGCATCTCTACTGCTCTAGACAATGCATTTTCTATTCTTCTTAAACCTGCTTCAGCTTGTTTTAACTCATCTTCTGAAAAATCAATAGGTTTTCTATAGTGTGAGCTAAGTACAAAAAATCTTACAACATTTCCAGGGAATTTTGCTAAAACTTCTCTTAATAAGAAGAA
>JAGNZR010000034.1 GCA_017984315.1 Fusobacteriaceae bacterium
ATACTAAGTTTAGAAACAGGCATAATATTTAGATATAAAGATCCATGAATTAAGATAGCGGCTATCCCCATTGCAAAAGCAATAGTTTTCATAAGTGTAAAATCTTTAAGCTTTAACATATTTAAAAGGTTGGTTCTATTAGTAGCTCCCACAATATATAGACCAGCACCAAAAAGTGCACCTGTAAAAAGGCCTTTCAATAACTCCATATCCATAATTAATCCCCCCATTTTTTTGCTACAAAAATTGCTACTGGAAAAAGGAAAAGTGTAAATATAAAGCTGCTTAAGCTCATCTGTGTCATTCCACTCATCATATGACCACTAGTACACCCTCCAGCTAATCTACCTCCATAGATTAACAAAAACCCTCCAAAAAAAAGTCTAAGATACAGAGCAGGAGAGCTCCCCTCTCTTTTAGAGTTTTTAATAATATCTGCTCTCTCTTTTGGCATTAAGACAGATGCGGCAAAGGCACCGAAAGCAATACCTACAATAAATATCATCTCATAATTTAAAGGTTTAGCAATATCTTTTGCAATAGCTCCACCACTAGAGTTGTAGTAAGCATTTGTACTGCCATAACCTGATTTATTATCTTTATTTTCAAATACTAAATCAGGGGAGATAACACGCTCAATCATCCCTGTTGCAATACTAAACTGTGTAGACACTCCAATAGGTTTTTGTACTAACATAGCTATATAAAATGCTAATCCTAAGAATAAACCTTTTAAAATCCAACTTTTAGTCATAAGTCACTCCTTAAAATCTAATATAATTTAATTTAATTATAGATATATACAATAGTTTCGATGAAATCCTCTTATGCTCATTAGAAAGTTTATCTTTTATATTTCTATATTTTATAATAAAATATAACAAAATTAAAAGTATTATTGATGGGGAAAGGTGAGTATTAATGAATAATCGTAAAGCAGTGAGGGTTCATCAAATTTTGAGTTTTTCAAATTTTTTTAATACAGTAAGGAAGGCTACAAACAATAAAAAAACAAAGTACATATTTTTTCCAGGGTGTGCACTCTCTTCATATAGTCCTGATGCTGTTGGAAAAATCATAGATTATTTAGAAATTAAGCTTAACAATGAAGTAGGTTCAATTTTAAAATGCTGCGGAAAGCCTACTTTAATGATAGGTGAAAAAGAAAAATTTATTGAAAGGATTGAATCTGTTAAAAAGGAGTTTGATAGAGTTCAAGCAGAGATTATTATAGTGTCATGCCAATCCTGCTATGACATATTATCAAAAAACATTAGGAATCAAAAAATACTATCTCTATGGGAGCTATTGCCAGAGATAGGGATACCAGAGGAAAAAGTTGGAATAGGAAAAGATTCAGATGTTGTATTTAATATTCACGATTCATGTACAGATAGAAAAGATTTTTCAGTACAAGATGGTATAAGATGGGTAGTGAATGAATTAGGTTATAAAGTTGAAGAGGATAAAGAGAAAAAATCACAAAATAGATGCTGCGGTTTTGGAAGAGGGGTAAAAAAAGAGAAAAAAGGGCATATACTCTCTTATTGTGCTGCGTGTGCTGAATCTATGGAGTATGCAGGAGCAGATTCGCTGCATATAGTAGATCTTTTATTTGGAGAAAAATATACAAAAGATAAAGCTGAAAAAAGAGTTCCAAATTTAAAAAATAAGTGGATAAATAGGTATAAAACTAAGTTAGAGATGAATAAAAGAAAAAGATAAAATAGGAAGGATAATAATGAATAAAACTTTGAGAATAGTTTTAGCGCTTTTAGTTATAGTAATTTTATTTGTATTAATAGGGGATAATACCTCATTAGAGTATTTAAAAGATAGAAAAAAATTAGAAGATTTTATTAAAAGTGTTGGAATCCTAGCTCCTGTTGCATATATTGTACTCTATTCAATAGTAACAGTAAGCTGCATATCTGCTTTACCAGTTACTTTAGCAGGGGGAGTAGTGTTTGGACCTTTAATGGGGGTTATCTATACAATGATAGGAGCTTCAATTGGGTTATGTTTATCATTTTTAATCTCCAGATATGTTGCAAAAGATTATATTGAAAATAAATTTAAAGACAGTGAAATATATAAGAAAATAGACAAAGGGATAAAAGAGAAAGGGTGGGTTATATTAGCAGTAACTAGGCTTCTTCCTATTTTTCCCTTTGGAATACAAAATTATATCTATGGACTGACATCTATAAGTTTTTTTAAATATTCAATTTTATCAATACTGTTTATTCTCCCAGGAACATCGGTTTTTGTTATGTTAGCAGGAGCTATCACTTCAGGGGATATTTATATAGGGGTAAAATATTCTATAATAGCATCATTAATAATTTTATTTCTAGTAGTGGTAGTAAAATTTATTACTAAAAAAGTAAAATACTGATAGAGATAAGATAAGGGAGAGTTAAATGAAAAAGATAATTATTTTAATAATAGCTTTTTTTATCTTAGGGTGTGAAGCTAAAAAAGAGGAGAAAACTGTAAATTTTTATATGTGGGGTGGCTCTCAAGATATAAATAGATTTATAGATGAAAAAGTTTCAAAAGAGATTCTAAAAAAAGAGGGGATAACATTAAATAGAGTTCCAGTAACAGATATAAAAGAGGCTATAAATAAGCTCATTATTGAAAAGGATGCAGGAAGAAAAAATGGCAGTATAGATCTTATTTGGATAAATGGTGAAAATTTTAGGCTTTTGAAAGAGGCGAAAGTTATAACTGAAGATATAGGAAAAAGTCTAAAAAATATAGAGTATTTAAACTCTTCATCTCAAGTAAAAGATTTTGGAGAACCGATATTAGGGTTAGAAATCCCTTGGGGGGAAGCTCAATTTAATTTTATTTCTAAAACAGGAGAGATCCCTTTCAAAGATAATATCACTTTAATGGAGTATGTAAAATTAAATCCTGGAAAATTTACTTACCCAGCAGTAACAGATTTTACAGGAAGTGCTTTTGTAAGAAATATAGCAATAGATATATTAGGATACGAAAATATTGAAAAAATGACACTAGATGAGCTGGAAAGAAATTTGGAAAAGGTATGGGGATATTTCAAAGAGATTAAACCGTATTTATGGAGAGCAGGGGAAACTTATCCTGAATCTGAATCTAGATTAGATACTCTTTTTTCAAGTGGAGAGGTTGAAGTATCTATGGGGTATACAATAAATAAAGTAAGTTTAAAAGTTCAAAACAAGGAGTTTCCTGAAAGTTCAAAAAGTTTTTTATTAGAGAGAGGCACACTTTTTAATAACCATTATTTAGCAATACCAGATAATTCTCCTAATAAAAAATCAGCATTGGCAGTGGTTGAATATTTAATCTCTCCAGAAGGGCAACTTTTAAAACAAAATCCTGAAAATTGGGGAGATTTAACAGTTATTGACTTAGATAAAGTAGATGAAAAAATTAGAACTGAATTTAATAAAATTATAGAAGATCCAAAAGTTCCGAAAATGAGTGAGTTTAAGAGCAAAAGAGTAGGAGAGCTCTCTCCAGAAAAAGCAAAAATCATAGATAGAGGATGGATTGAAAATATTGGGAAAATATAAAAAGATATGGATGATAGTTCCATTTATATTATTTATGGGGATTTTTTATATTTATGGAATATATTATGGTGTAATGAACTCTTTTGGATACTACTCAGTAACTGGAAAATCATTTTTTACATGGGATAATTATATTAGAGTTTTTAATGATTTAGGTTTTATGAACTCTATTATATTTACAATAAAAATATCTTTAATAGCTAGTTTAAGTGCCTTATTTTTATCCATATTAATTCTATATTTAATCTATATTAATATTAAGTATAAATATTTTTATCCTAAAATTATAAAAAAAATGTTAGAAGCCCCTTTATTAGTGCCATATTTAATAGGTGCTTATGCTATATTAATTAGTTTTATGAAAAATGGGGTTTTAAATAAATTTTTAGTTGGTATGGGAGTTTTAAGCAGTTTTGATAAGTTTCCAATTATGACCAATGATAAATTAGGGATAGGGGTAATAATAACTTATATATGGAAGAGTGTACCATTTATATTAATAACATGTACTCCTCAAATAGAAAGGATAGTAAATAAGTGGGAACCTTTAGCAAAGGTATACAAACTCAGTAATATTAAGTTTTATCAAAAAATTGTGCTCCCTATTATTTATCCAACTCTGCTCGGCAGTTTTTTTATCATACTCTCTTATTTTTTAGTCTCTTTTGAAACGCCTTATCTTTTAGGGGTTATAAATCCAAGATCTCTAGCTGTATATATTTTTGATCTATATACAAGAGGGGGACTAGAAGCTAGAGGAGTTGTAATGGCTATGAATGTAATAATGATGGTGATAAATCTATTCTTAGGGTTTATAATTTTTAAAATTGTAAAAAAATCATCTAAATATAATGGAAATAGGTGGGAGTAATGAAAAAAATATATGTTTATTTAGCGCTTTTTATAACTGTTTTATTTTTCATATTTCCATTTATAGGGATAATATTAGAGAGTTCTAGCATAGAAAAATGGGATTATCTACTTCACAGTAATAAAAATTTTAAAGCTGTTTATAACTCTGCTCTTATCTCTTTAATGGCTGTTGCAATAAATATAGTATTTGGCACACCTGTTGCAGCTGCTTTAGGAAAATACGAGTTCACAGGGAAAAGAATGGTTGAGCTCTTAGTTTTTTTACCCTTAGTAATACCCAGTTTTGTAACAACTATGGGGATTCAAGTTCTATTTATAAAATTAGGGTTAATAGATACTATTTTAGGAGTAGGTTTAATACACGGAGTTGCCACATTTCCTTATTATATAAGAAGCATTAAAGCAGGGTATAGTGTAATAAATAGAAATTATGAAAAAATGGGAAAAGTTATGGGTGCTACTCCACTAGAGATATTTTTTAAAATAAATTTTCCTATGCTCCTTCCAGCTTTTATAGCAGGAGTCTCTCTTGTGGTTATTGTTTCATTTGCTCAATACCTAACAACCCTCATTATTGGAGGGGGGCAAATATTAACTATTCCAATTTTAATGTTTCCCTATATCTCGGGAGGGGATTTAAAAGTTGGAGCGGGATACAGTATACTGTATATTTTGGTCAATTTAATAATGTTGATTTTTTTAGAGATGGCAGTAGAAAAATTAGTAAAAAAGAAAAATTATATTGAAGACAAGGGAGGGGAGAGTGTTAGTAATTAAAAATCTAAAAAAAAGATATGAAAAATTTTCTTTAGATATAGAGAATTTCCAAGTAAAACAAGGGGAGTTTATATCTATACTTGGGCAGTCAGGTTCAGGTAAATCCACATTTTTAAATATCTTAGCAGGGATAGAAACAGAGTATATTGGAGAGGTCTCAATTAAAGGGGAGCTCTCTATGGTTTTTCAAGATTCTTTGCTGCTGCCCCACTTAAATCTCTTTGAAAATATAGCTTTTGGACTGAGAATAAAAAAAATGGATAAAAATGAGATTGATGCTAGAGTGGTTGAAGTAATGAAAAAATTAGAGATATTTAGTTTAAAAGACAAGTATCCTAATGAGATTAGCGGTGGAGAAAAACAGAGAGTCTCTATTGGACGGGCTCTTGTAATGAAACCTCAGCTTCTCCTTATGGATGAACCTTTCTCCTCTTTAGATGAAAATTTAAGGGAAAGGTTGCAAGAGGTAGTAAAAAATCTTCAAAAAGAGCTAGGTTTAACTATAATTTTTGTTACCCATGATAGAGATGAAGCTTTTTATTTATCTGACAGAATAGCTCTTATAAATAAAGGGAAGATCGAGCAGTATGACAGTGCAATAAATTTATTTACTAAACCTATTTCAGATTATGTTTATAAATTTTTAAGTTTAGAAAATATAGTTGTAAAAGATCAGGAGATATATAGAAAAATGAAAGTATAAAGGAGAGAAAAGTGCTAGATACAAAATGTAGAAAGTTTCTTCAACCTTTAATCAATATAGGGGCAGATTTTTTTATAAAGCTGGGTTTTTCAGCTAATAAAGTAACTGTCATAGCTTTGATTCTAGGTGTTTTAAGCGGAGGTTTCATATATCTGTCTATGCCCATAACCAGCATTATTTTTTTATGGTTATCTGGGTATTTAGATGCAGTGGATGGAACTATTGCTAGAATAAAAGGGAGCACATATTTTGGAACGGTAATGGATGTAACTTTTGATAGAGTTGTAGAGATTATCATAATTATAGGAGTTGCTCTTTCTAACCCTAATCAGAGGCTGAATTTAGTTATTTTAGCATCATGTATAATACTCAGTATGACTATATTTTTGACTACTGGGATTATGACAAATAAAATAAGTGACAAGTCTTTTTACTATCAAACAGGGTTGGCAGAGAGGACTGAAGGGTTCGTAATGTTTTCTTTTATGATATTTTTTAAAGGGTATTTAACTTTGATTATTTCGGTCTTTTCAATTATGATTTTAATTACAGCAGCCCAAAGATTTATAGAAGCAAAAAAAATTTTAAATATAAAATAGATTGTTTACTCAGAAAGTAAAAAATAATTATTGACATACTGGATAAAGAATGGTATAAAAAGTATGTAGAATAAAAGACACCTTTTTGAATATAGGGAGATGAAAAATATGAGAGTATATTTAGATAATAATGCAACAACAAAATTAGATAGAGAAGTTTTAGATGCGATGATGCCATATATGACAGAAATTTTTGGAAACGCTTCAAGCCATCACTGGGCTGGAGTGGAAGCAGCAAAAGGGATGAATGAATCAAGAGAGAAAATAGCTGAGCTTTTAGGAGTTACTGCTAAAGAGATAATATTTACTGGAAGCGGAGTTGAAGCTGATAATTTAGCTATAAGAGGGGTTGCAAAAGCTTACAAAAATAGAGGGATGCACATGATTACATCTGCTATTGAGCACCCAGGTGTTAAAGAGACTTTTGCTGATCTTGCTAAAGAGGGGTATGAAGTTACTGTACTTCCTGTTGACGCTAATGGATTAGTTTCAATGGAGGATTTAAAAGCAGCAATTAAAGATGAAACAATTTTAATCTCTATAATGCATGCTAACAATGAAGTTGGAACAATCCAGCAAGTTGAAGAGATTGGTAAAATAGCTAAAGAGAATAAAATTATATTCCACATGGATGCAGTTCAAACTGTAGGTAAAATCCCTGTAAAACCTTTAGAGATAGGTGCTGATATTGTTGTATTTTCTGCACATAAGTTCCATGGACCAAAAGGGATTGGAGCTATGTATGTTAGAAACGGAGTAAGGCTTGGAAAAACAATAACAGGTGGAGGTCAAGAGGGGAAATTAAGACCTGGAACTTCAAATGTTGCTGGTATGGTAGGTATGGCGAAAGCTTTAGAAAGAGCTATAGAGTCTATGGATAAAAATATAAAGCATGAGCAGGAGTTAAGAGATTATTTTGAAAAAGCGATTTTAGAAAGAATTCCTGAAATAATTGTTAACTGCAAAGAGGCAAAAAGATTACCTGGAACATCAAGTGTTCAGTTAAGATATTTAGAAGGGGAGTCAATACTTTTATCTTTAAACTATAAAGGGATTGCAGTAAGTTCAGGTTCAGCTTGTTCATCAGATGAATTACAAGCTTCACATGTACTACTTGCTATAGGGGTTCCTGTAGAGTTTGCCCATGGAACTATAAGATTTAGTTTAGGAAAAGATAACACTAAAGAGGAGATTGATTACACAATTGAAAATCTTGTGGATGTTGTAAATAGATTAAGAACAATATCGCCTTTATGGGATGAATTTACTAATAAAAAATAATAAAAATCTAATTGGAGGAAAAAAATGCAATATACAGAAAAAGTAATGGAAAACTTTATGTCACCAAAAAATGTTGGAGTAATGGAGAATCCTGATGGATACGGGAAAGTAGGAAATGCAAGTTGTGGAGATATAATGGAGATCTTCTTAAAAATAGAGAATGATGTTATAGTAGATGTAAAATTCAGAACGTTTGGATGTGCTTCAGCAATAGCTTCATCTTCAGTTGCAACACAGTTAGTAATGGGTAAAACAATAGAGGAAGCTTTAAAAATAACAAATAAAGCTGTAGTGGATGAATTAGGTGGATTACCACCAGTTAAAATGCATTGTTCAGTTTTAGCAGAAGAGGCTATAAAGTTAGCTATAGAGGATTATTTAGCTAAAAAAATTAAATAATAAAATAATTTAAATTAGAGAGTGGTTTTTGTAGAGTATGGATAATATACACAAAAACCACTTTTAATTTGCTGTTTTTCTATAAAAAACAGATGATAATCTTATAGAAGTGCTATTAAATCAGTATTTATTTAAAATAAAATTTAAATATGAATTGATAAATAATAAAAAATAGTTTAAAATAATTAGATAAAACCAATAGATTTTAAAATAAATATAATGAGGAAAAATGGTGATTTTAATGAAAAGAAAATTAGGTGTATTTTTAGTATCTTTATTTTTAGGAGTTGCAAGTTTTTCAGAAGGGTATACAAGTAAGTCAAGTTCCCCTTCTCATATAAAAACAGCATCGGAGCTTCTTGCTGAACAACCGGCAAAAACTGTTAAGAAAACTACAGCAAAACCAGTAGTAAAAACAGCTACAAAAACAAAAACGACTGTGAAGCCTGTAAAAAAAGTAGTTGCAAAGCCAACAGTTAAGCCAGCGACAAAAGTGGCTGCTGTACCTAAACAGGAGATAAATACACCAGAGTATAGATCATATTTAATTGGTGATAAATATGGAAATATCCTTTTTGGTGAAAATATGAATGAGAAATACCCTTTAGCATCTACAACAAAGACAATGACAATGATTTTAACATTTGAAGCTTTAAAAAGAGGGGATGTCTCTTTAAGTGATGATGTTACTATCTCTTGGGAAGCTGCAAGAATGGGGGGAGCTATGATCCCTATAAAAGCAGGAGAGGTTTGGAAGTTAGAGGATTTAATAAAAGCTACTGCAATACATTCAGCTAATAATGCTGCATATGCTGTTGCAGAGCACGTAGGAAAAGGTTTGGACAATTTTGTGAAAATGATGAATGATAAAGCTGTTACTATGGGAATTGGAGATGAAGTAGAGTTTCATACACCAGCTGGATTACCTCCTAAAATGACAAAAAGAGGGATGGATATGGGTACGGCAAAAGGGATGTATAAAATTATGCTAGAAGCTAAAAATTATCCTGATTATGTAGCAATTGCCGGAACAAAAAATGCTAAAATAAACAATGATACAATTTTATTAAGAAGCAAAAATCATCTTTTAGGTAAACAGGGAATATACGGGTTAAAAACAGGTTATCACGCTACTTCAGGTTATAATATTTTAGTTATGGGAGAAAAAGATAATTTAGATCTTTGCTTTGTAGTTTTAGGTGGACGTACAGCAAAAATTAGAGATGCTAAAGTTTTAGACTTAGATACAATTGCTAGAGAAAAATTTTCAGAGCAGGAGATTGTAAAGAAAGATATCCCACTTGCAGAGATTCCAGTAGAGAATGGTATGAAAAACTTAATTGCAGCTTATCCTGATTCAGATTATGTAAAAATAGTAAAGAAAATGGAAAATGTAAATGTAAAAGTTGAAAGAAAAGAGAAACTAGAAGCTCCAATTACACCGAGCACTGATATAGGAAAATATAAAGTAGTAATAGATGGTGAAGTTGTTTATGAAGGTAAACTTGTAGTAAAAGAGAGTATAGAAAAAAAAAGTTTCTGGGATAGAATATTAGAGTGGTTTCATAGCTAGAATAAATTTATAGCAGAGTAAAGGAAAGGTATTTTATTGGTGGTAATATTTATTACCACCATTTTTTATAAGGGAGATAATTCATGAATAAGGTGTTGCTAAAAAATTATTTTTTTAATATATTGATTGTTTTTACAAATGTAGTATTTCCACTCCTTCTTTTTCCATATGCTTCAAGAGTCTTATCTCCAGAGCAGTATGGAAAATATAACTATGCCATTTCAATAGCCAGTTATTTTGTAAGTATTGCTAATTTAGGGGTTCAATCTTATGGTTTAAGAGAGTTGGCTAAAGTTAGAAATTGTGTTGAAAGTCTAAAGAAAAAATTCAGTGAAGTCTTCTTTATAACTTTTTTAGCCAGCATGGTAAGTACAATTGTATATGTAGTGCTTATTTTAACTATAAAAGAGTTAAGACAGGAGATAGTTTTATTTGTAATAGTTGGACTAACTGTAGTTACAGCTTTTATGAATTTAGACTATCTTTTTGTTGCATTGGAAAACCATAAAAGAAGAACTATGAGACTTTTAGTAACTAGAGCCTTATCTTTAATATTTTTATTTTATTTAGTGAAAAGTGAAAAAGATTATAAAATTTTTGCCCTTATTATGGTACTGCCTGAAATTTTAGTAAAAACTGTTGATATTTACTCTATTAGAAAATATCTTAAATTACAAATCAGTAAATTGCAGTTAAGAGAGCATATAAAACCGCTTCTTATAATATTTTTCTATATATTATCCCAAACAGTATATATGAATATAGATTCAACAATGTTAGGTAGTATGAAAGGGAATGAGTCAGTGGGTTATTACTCTGTAGCCTCAAAAATGGCTAGAATAGTACTCCCTTTAGTAAGCTCACTAGGGATAGTTTTGTCACCTCGTATAATAGAGAGTATTAAAAACGGGGATAAAAATAGAATATATCAGGATATGGATCTGTGTTTAAACTTTATATTTTTTGTGACTATACCAGCAACTCTTCTAATAGGGATATTATCAGATAATATGATAATTATGTTTTCAGGAGAAAAATACATGTCGGCAATTTTACCTATGAGAGTTATGCTTCCAATAATATTTTTTATAAGTATCAGCGGATTTGCTTCAGGGCAGGTTCTTATCCCTACAGATAATGAGAAAAAAGTATTGAATGTTGCAATAGTTGGAGTAGTATTAAATTTCGTGCTGAATTTTGCTTTAATTCCAAAATATTCAATTTTAGGAGCGGCTGTTGCCACTCTTTTTGCAGAGTTTATAGTATATGTATTAAGAGCAAGAGAGATGAAGAAAATATTTTCAGATTATACTCTTTTCTCTAAAGAGCGTTGCAGCTATATAATTTCAGGTACAATAAGTTTTATAATTGTTGTGGCTCTAAAATATACTATGTTCCCTAAAAGTGATTTTTATAATTTTATAATATTATCTGCTATATATGGAGTTATATACTTAAGTATTTTATTTTATAAAAAAGAGTATTTTTTAATGACTGCTGCTGACATGTTAAAAAAATTTAAATAGTATTTATGGATAAGAACATCAGTGAAACTTACTGTAAAATGAAGGCGTTTTAGAATTTGAAAAAGATGAGTTTTTTTAACTTGTCTTTTTTTTATTTATTTTTTAAAAAAACTATTGACGGAAATTGCTGATTGTGGTAAGATAATTCTTGTCCGCGAGAGAAACGTGTGACGCACAAAAAGGACATTAACAACAGAATAGAGAGAAAAGCAAAATAAATCTAACAACAAATTTTCGGATTTGTGAGTGGCTGACTAGTCACTATAAAAAGGTGTAAAATATAAGTAACAGTTTAAAACTGAAG
>JAGNZR010000064.1 GCA_017984315.1 Fusobacteriaceae bacterium
ACATATTTTTTATAACTCTTTCTGAGAATTTTGATCTCCCTAAATTTGTATGTATTATAGTTCCAGTACCATTTATTACCTTTCTTAAACTATTAAGTTTACTGATGCTTCCTATCTCTATTATCTTATTTATTACATCCTCTTTAGAAAAATCTATAATCTCATTTTTTAATATCCCTTCTCTGAAAATCTCAACACTTTTCTTTATTGTTTCTGCAAAAGTGTAATAATCTAACTCTCTTCCTAAATCAAAAAGCTCTTCATCATTTAATAGTTTATCTACTTTCGGTAATTTTCTAAGAAGTTCCTGCTTCATCTCTACCTCACTATTATGTTTTTATTATTTTTTTCTACCACGCTACCTATTACCCAAAATTCAATGTTTTTAGCTTTAAACTCCTTAGAGATCTCTTCAAGAGAGTCTGGGTTCACTGTAAAAAGTAGTCCTCCTGATGTTTGAGGGTCTAGCATTATCTCTTGCAGCCATGAAGGTGTCTCAGCAATATCTACATTTTTTTCAACAAAATGCCTATTTTTCTGCCCTCCTGCTGTTATATAAAACTCTTTAGCATACTCTTTTGCCTCATGTATATAGGGGATCAACTCTGATTCTATTACGAAAGTTTTATCTGTTGCAACTGACATCTCATATAAATGACCTAAAAAACCAAACCCTGTTATATCAGTACACGCTGTTATATCGTAATTTATAAGGATTTCAGCTGAATATTTATTCAGTTGTATCATATATTTTACACTTTCCCCAATAGCTTTTTGACTGGCTTCCCCTATTTTAGAAGCTGTTGAAATTATTCCAGTCCCTAAAGGCTTAGTAATAATAATGACATCCCCTGTATTTGAGCCACCATTTTTCCATATTTTTTCTGGATGAGCTACTCCTGTAACTGATAACCCATATTTTGTTTCAGGATCGTGGACAGAGTGTCCCCCTGATAAAATTGCTCCAGATTCTGCTATTTTTTCAGCTCCACCTCTTAATATCTCTTTTAAAATTTCTAAATCTCCATTTTCTGGGAAACATACAATGTTCATAGCAGTTTTAGGTATCCCACCCATTGCATACACATCACTTAGTGAATTTGCTGCTGCTATTTGACCAAAAATATATGGATCATCCACCATTGGAGTGAAAAAATCCAAAGTCTGAATCAGTGCAATCTCCTCTGTTATTTTATATACTGCTGCATCGTCGGATTTTTCATACCCCACAATTAAATTTTTATCTTCCACTCTTGGAAGGTCTTTTAGTAATTTAGAAAGGACCTCCGGTCCTATTTTATTCGCTCAGCCACCAATTGAGCATCTATCTAAGATTCTTTTCATTTTTCTCCCTCCCAAAATTTATTTTTACATAGTAATTATAACATAAATAGAAATAATAATAAAAATAAAAATCCCAAGTTTGAGCTACTCAATAGACTTGGGATTAATTTTTTTTAACTAAAATATATTGTTGAACCTTCTAAATTATCTATTTCAGAAAATATTATCTTATCTTTTTTCAAAATATCCTCTAAAAGCACGATTAAAATCAGTGTTCCTGCTATTACATACTCAGCTCTTTTAGGCTCTAATCCTGGAAGGTGTTTTCTCTCCTCTAGAGATTTCCCTATAAGCATCTTATAGTTTTCTTTAATATTATCTAAACTTAAAACATATCTGTCTACAATTTTAACATCATATACATCCATTTTCTCTAAAATAGTTACTTGTTTAGATACTGTTCCAGCTACTCCTAAAAGTGTGTAATCTAGCTCTTCAAACCTTTTCAGATATGAGAACTCCTCTTTTAACCACTCTTTTGCCTTTTTAATTGTTTCATCGCTGTAATCTTCAACTATCTCTCCACTGCTCTTTATACTTTGAAAAAACATCTCAGTTACTCTTACTGCACCAACATTATAACTTGCAGAGTAATCTATTCTATCATCCATTCCGATGGAAATCTCTGTTGAACCTCCACCAATATCTATAATGCCGATCTCTCTTTTAGGGTATATTGAAGAGATCCCGATAAAAGAGAGTTTTGCTTCAATCTCACCCTCTATACACTGTATATCTACCCCAATATCTTGAATCTCTTTTAAAAACTCTTCTCTATTTTTAGCGTCTCTTACTGCTGAAGTGGCATAAGCCTCTATCTTTGATGCACCATATTTTAAAGCCTTCTCTTTATACCATTTTATACAGTTAAATGTTCTATCCATAGCCTCTCTATTTAATACTTTATCTTTATTAACCCCTTTTCCTAAAGAGGTAATTTCTACCCATTTATAAAGAGGGTTTATTATTTTTATTCTATTTTTTCCAGAAGAATCTGGTATTGTCTCAACTTCACTTATAAAAATTCTAGTTGAATTGCTTCCTACATCTATAACTGCTTTAATGAATCTATTGTTTTCCTCTTTAATCTTTAAATTAAATTCTTCTATCTTATCCTCTATAATCTTCTTCACCTCTAATTTTCCAAAATCTTTAAATTTAATAAAAGTAACTCCATTGTTACTATTTTTTTTATCTTTTTTTAAATACCCAATTAATGCTTTATTCTCTACATATACTGGTTTACAGTCTATTTTAAATTTTTCAAAAATCATCTTTATATTATTTATTTTATTTTCTATCTCTTTTGCTATAGATAAATCCTCTTCTAAATATTTGAAAAGCTGCAGTTCAAAAATAATCCCTTTTGCCACTGCTTCACCATGAGATACCCCTTCTAAAGCATAAATTGATTCTAAAGCATGAGCATATGTATGTCCTAAATTAAGAAAAACTCTATCCCCTGTCTCTTTTTCATCTTTTTCCACTATACTTTTTTTAATTTTACAAGACTCTTCAATAGCCTCTTCTATATATTTCTCATTTAAACACTCTATCTCTTCACAATATCTGCTTAAAAAATTAAAATACTCTTCATTTTCACATATTAAAGAGTGTTTAACCATCTCTGCTACTCCTGATTTAAAATGCTTTTTTTCTAAAGTTTTTAGAAAATCTATGCTGATAAATACTGCTTTAGGCTGATAAAAACACCCAATTATATTTTTAGATTTTTTATGATTAATTGCAACTTTTCCACCAATGCTGGCATCTACTTGAGCTAAAAGTGTTGTAGGAACTTGTATAAAATCAACGCCCCTCATATAAGTTGAAGCTACATATCCTCCTAAATCACAGACAACCCCTCCCCCTAAAGTTATAATTAGCGAGTTTCTATAAAATTCATTTTCTATTAAGAAATCATAGATTTTTTCAGCTACCATGCTTGTCTTAGATTTTTCACCATTAGTAACGGCATAATAAGAAAGTCTATCAGCACTTATTGATAAATTTTCCATAAATTTTTTTAAATGAAGATTTTCTACTATATCATCTGTTATTATCAATACTTTTTCATATTTTTCTATATATTCATTTAATTTAGGGGAAAAATTTTTTTCCAAATAAATGTTATATTTTCCACTTTTAACCTCTATATCTATTATCCTCATTTTTTTTCTCCAATAATTTTTTATAGTTACTAAATAGTATAATATTTTTTTTAGTTTTTTTCTATTTTTTTTGCACTTTTGACTTAAATTCATCAATTGGTGTTAGTATAAGAATGTGGACATAAACTTTCGCTTAATGTAAAATAGATTAATAAGAAAGTGGTCATATGTCTAGAAAAAATAAAACTTATACAGAAGAGTTTAAAAAGACTCTTGTAGATTTGTTAACTAATGGAAAATCAATAGCTGAAGTATCT
>JAGNZR010000035.1 GCA_017984315.1 Fusobacteriaceae bacterium
TCAATAATTGTGAAAATAGCTCCTTTAGGAAGAGTTTGTTTACTAATATCCCTAATACATACTGTTATTAAATCATGCTTTTGATCTAGCAGTTTTAAGTTTTTTTCATAACCATTATCATAGAAATCCGAAATTATAAATATAATAGCTCTTCTTTTTATTATTTTATTAAAAAAATCTAAAGCATTGCTGATATCAGTTTTTTTATTATTATCATCAAATTTTAAAAAATTATCTAATATAGCAAGAGAGTGCTTTCTTCCTTTTTTCAATTGATGAAATCTCTCTATTTTATCACTAAAAAACAGTGCTCCTACTTTATCATTATTTTTATTAGCACTAAAGCAAAGTGTCGCAATAAGCTCTGCTATTTTATCCTTTTGTCTTCCAAAAATATTTGAGGATGAGATATCCACTAATAAAAATATAGAAAGCTCCCTCTCCTCAACAAACTCTTTAACATAGGCTTTTCTCTGTCTTGCAGTAACTTTCCAATCTATTTTTTTTACATCATCACCTATAGAGTATCTTCTTATATCTGAAAACTCCATACCATTCCCTTTAAAATATGAACGGTATGTCCCTGCAAAAATTTCATTTGCTACTATATTAGATTTTATCTCTATCTCTCTTATTTTTTTAAATATCTCTCTCTTATCCATATCTCATACCCCACTAAGGAAGAGTAACACTGTCTAGAATTTTTTCTATAATCTCTTCTACTTTTTTATCCTCTGCTTCAGCTTCATAGCTCAACAATATTCTATGTCTTAAAACATCATATATTACTCTTTTTATATCTTCTGGCATTACAAAATCACGCCCATTTAAAAATGCATTTGCTTTTGAAGCAAGAGTTATGGCTATTGTTGCTCTTGGTGAAGCTCCGCAAGATATATATGTAGAATTTTCCCTTGTCTTAAAAACTATATCTACAATATATTTTTTTAATTTGTCATCCACATGAATGTCTCTTACTAGCCCTCTAAGGTTTAAAATCTGTTCCTTTGAAAGGATCTTATTCATTTTTATATTATCAAAATCCAAAGTGGAAGTCAGAGTTTCTAAAATTTTCATCTCCTCCTCCCTTGAAGGATACTCTACTTTTACTTTCATAATAAATCTATCTTGCTGTGCTTCTGGCAGTGGATATGTTCCATCTTGCTCAATAGGGTTTTGAGTAGCTAAGACAATAAAGGGCTGCTCTAATTTATATGTTTCATTAGCTATTGTTACTTGCTTTTCCTGCATAGATTCTAAAAGAGCTGACTGCACTTTAGCTGGAGCTCTGTTTATCTCATCTGCTAATATAACATTTGCAAATATTGGACCTTTTTTTATATGAAACTCCCCTGTCTTTTCATTATAAATTTCAGTTCCTACTACATCACTAGGCAATAAATCTGGAGTAAATTGTATTCTTGAAAATTCTAATCCCAATGTTTCGGCCATAGTACTTACAGTTAAAGACTTAGCAAGCCCAGGTAAACCCTCTAACAATATATGATTTCCTGTTAAAAGGCCAATTAAAATTTTATCTATCATATCCTCTTGTCCAATTATTTTCTTTTTCATCTCTTGCTTTAAATTATCAATTAATATCTTACTCATTAACATCTCTCCTACTAAATTGGATCTTTATCTCTAAAACATATTTTTTATTCTAATACACCTATTTAGACTGAATATTTACCTATTAAGTTTTATAGGAAATATTAATATTATAAACTACAATAATTATTTTTACCATTAAAAAAAAATAAGAACTTAATCATTAAATTAAGCCCTTATTCTTATATTTTATTTCACTTAAAAAGAGTATCCTAGATAGAAGTTAATCAGTGCTGATGACCCTTCTATATTATTAGTTAAAACTAAATCCATAGGGCCAAGTAGAGTATTCCACCCTATTCCAGCTCCATATCCATTTAAAAACTCTTCCTCTTCATACTGGTTAGTTGCATTTCTAATCCATCCATAGTTATACCTTGTAATAAAGTAACACTCTCCAAAAAGATTATATTTTAACTCCCCTCCATATATATATGTCTCTTCTGCATATTTTTCCATTTGAGATAATCCATAGAAAGACAACATATTATATGATGTTTCAGTTCTAACTCCCCCTATTTTAGGTACTTCATTTATAGGGACATCATCACCTGATATTTTTGCTGCACTACCAAAGACTCCTAAAGAGATCTTTTTAGTTATTGGATAGTACATGTCTAAAGTAGTTATATATCCAGTAAAATCTGCATCAGTTGTTGCATCATTTGAAGCGTTATACCCCTCTGCAATGACATTTACCCCTTTAGTTGGATAATATTTAGCATTTAAACTATCATGTAATAAGAATGTTGATTTTCTTAAATATGTATTCTCCTCTTCTAGTATATTAAATTGACTATCTCCCTCTTCATATTTAATTTTACTATTTTGGAACTTTCCTCTTATACCAAAAATTGTTGTATTATTTATTGCTGTTCCTAATGCTAACTGTCCAAAATAAGTCTCTGTTTTAAGAGTAGATTTTTTCTCACCACTTTTCCAAAGTAGCATTGGATCAGTGTCATAACCTATACTAGCTGTTCCTAATATCTTTATTCCAGCAATATCATATGCATTTGATGTTCTTACTGTTATCTCTGGATACTTCGATATACCTAAATCTACAAGGTACTCAGTTTCAAATGCCCTATAACTCTTAAATGCAAGACCTGTATTTAATCCAATCCCTCTTGCTTCAGAATAATTTACACCAAATTTAAGGTCATAATTATTGCTCTCTTGAACATCAAATATGACTTTTTCCCCTTCAACTTTATAAAAAACACGCTCTACATAATCTAATGTTGCTATATTTTTTGACCACTCATCTAAATCCTTAACAGATAAAAGTTCCCCTTCAGTTTTAGGTCTAAGAGAGTTCACTGCTTGAGATGTTAATAGTTTCCCTCCAGTTACCTCTACACTTTTAATATCCCTTCCAGCATCTTTTAATTGATCTGCTTTTGCATAAATTTCATTGAATTTTTTCTCATTAGATAGTTTTGCTAAAGTTGGTTCAACTTCTACTGCTGCATCGATACCATCTTGTACTAACTTTTCTAATCCTGTAAAATCAACTGTTCCATGATCCTTTACATCTGGAGTAATTAAAATATCTGAAAAATTTTTATTATTTTCAGTTTTTCTATTTCCATTATATGATGCTAATTGATCTATAACTGTCAACATATTGGAATTTTCATTTATATTTGTTGGATTAGCTGTAATATCTACAGCTATTACTAAGTCTATTCCTTCCATTTTTGCCGCTACATCTACTGGGAAATTATTAACAACTCCCCCATCAACATAATATTTACCATTATCATAAACCGGTTCTACAAAACTAGGTATAGCCATTGATTTAAATGCAGCTAAAGCCATATCTCCACTATCTACAACAACCTCTTCCCCTGATTGTAAATCAGTTGTTACAGCTCTATATCTTCTAGGTAAATCATCAAAATTTTTAATTTGAGAACTTCTTGCAAATATATTTTTTAACCATGAATATACTTCTGATCCTTTTAAAACACCCATAGGAACAGATAATTTTAAATCCTCTCCAAAGCTCACACTTAAAGGGTATTGATTAGCTTTTGAAAATCTCTGAGCTGCCGATTCTTTATCTCTATCCCTTTTCTCCCTCATCATTGAATCTACTGGCATATTCAGTAAAGTTTGCTCTATCTCATCTGGAGTATAACCTACTGAATACATCCCTCCAACTATACTTCCTATACTTGTCCCAATAACTACATCAATTGGGATTTTATGCTTCTCTAAAATTTTAAGAACACCAACATGGGCAGCTCCTTTAGCTCCTCCACCACTAAGTACTAATGCTATTCTAAGATTTTGATTCTTCAGATTTGGATCTCCTAAATCAACTTTATCTTTTTGAACTCTTTTTTTTGCTTCCTCTAATCTAGTCATTCTCTCTTTTAACAATATAATCTCTTTATCTAAAGAGTTCATCAAATCATCTTTAGTGTTCACTTTAGAGGCGTAGATATTGCTGCTAATTAGAACTAATGCTAATAATAACACTACTATATTTTTTATTTTTTTCAAATACTTCACCCCCACCCTATTTAATAACTTATTTTAATTTTTCTTCCATTAAATGCGTTACTAATTCTGGGTTAGCTTTCCCTTTAGAAATTTTCATAACCTGCCCTATAAGTCCTTTTAAAACTCTAGGTTTTTTCCCTTCATCAGCTAATTTATAGTCCTCTACCATTTTTTCATTTCCATTTATAACTTCCATAACCATTGCCTCTATTGCTGAAGTATCTGCTAGTTGTCCCATACCTTTCTCTTCAACAATAACTTTTGGATCTCTTAAATCTGTTAATTTAATTTCAAAGAGTTCTTTAGCTATTTTGCTTGAAATTACAGATTTTTCAATAAGTAAAATTATCTCTCCTAAGTGTTCAGGGGTTATTGAAAACTCTTCAATACTTATCTGCTTCTCTTTTAAAACTTTTAAAACTTCTGACATTATCCAGTTTGAAGTCATTTTTGGGCTGTTTGAAATTTTTACAACCTCTTCATAATAATCAGCAAGTTCCATATCGCTGCATAAAACATTTGCATCATATTCTGGTAAAGAGTAGTTCTCTGTAAATCTTGCTATTTTATTAGCTTTACTTTCTGGCATAGTTTTTCTTACTTCTTCTATCAGTTCATCAGTTATAATAAGTCTTGGTAAATCAGGCTCTGGAAAATATCTGTAATCCATAGCTTCCTCTTTACTTCTCATAACTCTTGTAACTTGAGCTCCGTCATCCCATTGTCTTGTCTCTTGATATATCTCTCCACCATTTTCAATAACATCTATCTGTCTTCCAATTTCATAGTCAATTGCTCTTGCTACTGCTTTAAATGAGTTTAAGTTTTTAACCTCTACTCTAGTTCCATAAACTTTAGCCCCTTTTTCCATAACAGAGATATTAGCATCACATCTCAGTGACCCAAGCTCCATAGATACATCACTTATTTTCGTGTATTTAATTATGTGTTTAAGAGTATTTAAATACTCATAAGCTTCCTCTGAAGTTCTTAAATCTGGTTCAGATATAATTTCAATCAGAGGGATTGAAGCTCTATTGAAGTTAATTAAAGACTCTGTTGATGAGTGAATATTTTTAGCTGCATCCTCCTCTATCTGAATCCTTGTAATTCCCACTTTAACATCTCTTCCAGAATTTAATTTAAAATCTAGATGTCCTTTTTCGCAGTATGGCGTTTCAAACTGTGTTATTTGGTAATTTTTAGGAGTATCTGGATAAAAATAATTTTTTCTATCAAATCCACTCTCATTATTTATTTTGCAATTAAGAGCTAACGCCGCTTTTACAGCATACTCAACCACTTTTTTATTAAGCTTTGGTAAAGTTCCAGGGTGCCCTAAACAGATTGGACATGTATGTGTATTCGGCAGTGAATTATCATAATCTGCACTACAACCGCACCAAGCTTTTGTTCCTGTTTTAAGTTGAAGATGAACCTCTAACCCAATTACTGATTCCCATTCTCTCATCTATATTTCTCCTCTTTTTTCCATTATTAAAATTTTGGTAATTTCCAATCTCCACGAACTTTTTCAAAAGCAGATCCAACTTTAAAAAGTTCTCCCTCTGCAAAAGGCTTTCCTAAAAATTGCACTCCTACTGGTAATCCATTGTCAAGCCCTGCTGGAACTACAAGTCCAGGAATTCCAGCTAAATTTGCTGGTATTGTAAAGATATCTTCTAAATAAAGCTCTACTGGTGTCTTTTTATCTGTTAATTTAAATGCAGTTGTAGGTGATACAGGAGTTAAAATCACATCTACATTTTTAAATGCATCGTCAAAATCATTTTTTATCAATCTTCTAACTTTTTGTGCCTTTTTAAAGTAAGCATCAAAAAAACCAGCACTTAGAACATATGTTCCAATCATAATCCTTCTTTTTGCTTCATCTCCAAACCCTTCACTACGAGACTTTACATAAAGCTCATCCACATTTTTTGCATTTATACTTCTATGCCCGTATCTTATTCCATCATATTTTGCTAGATTTGATGATGCCTCTGCAGGCTGAAGTACATAATATGTTGATACTGAATATTTTGTGTGAGGTAAAGAGATCTCTATAATCTCTGCCCCTTGTGCCCTTAATTTTTCAACTGTATCGTTGATAATATTTTTAGTTCCTTCATTCATTCCATCTATGAAATACTCTTTAGGGATCCCTATTTTCATCCCTTTTATATCTTGATTTAAATATTTAGTATAGTCTTCAACTGGTAAATCTAAAGCAGTTGAATCATAGTCATCTGCTCCTGCTATTACTGATAATGTCAGTGCTGAATCTGCTACTGTTTTTGTAAAAGGTCCAACTTGGTCTAAAGATGATGCTAGTGCCATTATTCCATGTCTTGATACTCTTCCATATGTTGGTTTTAATCCAACTATTCCACAATATGAAGCTGGTTGTCTAATACTACCACCTGTATCAGAACCTAAAGAGATTGCTACTTCTGAAGCTGCTACAACTGCTGCTGAACCTCCACTTGATCCACCTGGAACTCTTTCTAAATCCCAAGGGTTTCTAGTCATCCCATAGCATGAAGTCTTTGTTGTAGAACCCATAGCAAATTCATCCATATTTGTATTTCCTATAATTATTGCTCCAGCCTCTTTTAATTTTTTGATAACTGTTGCATCATATACCCCTTTATACCCTTCTAATATTTTAGATCCTGAAGTCGCACTCTCTCCTATAGAAACCATGTTATCTTTTACTGCTACAGGGATCCCTGCTAAAATTCCAACACTCTCTCCAGCTGATATTTTTTTATCTATAGCTCTTGCTTCTTCTAATGCTTTTTCTTTTCTTAAAGCTATAAATCCTAAGATATCTCCATCTACTCTCTCTATTTTTTCAAAAGTCATTTTTACTAACTCTTCTGAAGTTACCTCTTTATTTAAAATTTTCTCTCTTAATTCATAAGCAGTTAACTCAAGTAAATTTCTCATTAATTCTCCCCCCCAACAACTTTTGGAACTATTAACATCCCATCAACTTTACTTGGAGAGTTTAACATAGCTTCCTCTTGAGTAAGAGACGGTTTAACTAAATCCTCTCTAAAATTATTCATCATATGGTTAACCTGCACAAGAGGCTCTACACTCTGTGTATCCACTTCGTTTAATTCATCAATATAATTAAATATATTATTTAAATCCTCTTGAAACTTTACAATCTCTTCATCCATAAATTCTAATCTAGATAGTTTTGCAATTTTTAAAACTTCTTCTTTCGTAAGTGCCATTTTTCCCCCTATAATTTATATCTATATTCCACTGTTTTTTATCTTTAATACTACTCTTCTCCAAGTGAGTATAAGTATTTAACCTCTTTCTCTGTCAACTCTCTATACATCCCAGCTTTTAACCCTTTTAAATCTATATCACCTATTTTTGTTCTCTTTAATTTTTCAACTCTATTTCCTACAGCGTCAAACATCCTTCTTATCTGCCGATTTTTTCCCTCTCTAATGGCTATTATAACAGCACTTTTAAGAGTATCTCTAGATAAAATAGATACTTTTGCAGGAAGAGTTATCCCATCTTCTAGCTCTACGCCATTTTGAAGTTTCATTATTTTGTTGTCATCTACAAACCCTCTAACTAAAGCTTCATACTCTTTAAATACCTCTGTTCTTGGGTGTATAATTTTATTAAAAAGTTCACCATCATTAGTTAAAATAATAGCTCCTTCAGTATCATAATCCAATCTTCCTATTGGGAATATTCTCTGTTCACATTTTATTAAATCTACAACTGTTTTTCTTCCTCTATCATCTTTAGAAGCAGAGAGCACTTTTACTGGTTTATTCAGTAAAAAATAAACTTTTTTCTCTGAACTTTCTTGGAACTTAATTTTCTTTCCTGAGATTTCTATCCTATCCTCTTCTGAAACTTTCATTCCAGAAGTTGCTAATTCATTATTTACTCTTATCTCTCCATTCTCTATTAATCTATCTATCTCTCTTCTTGAAGCGATCCCTTTTAGGGCTAAAAATTTGTTTATTCTAATTTTTTCCATATTACTTCCCACTTATAATTTTATAGTTTGGTAACTCATCTACACTCTTAACTCCTAAATATGCTAAAAAATTCTCTGTTACTTCATATAGGTTTGGTCTACCGATGCTCTCTTTTTTTCCACATACTCTTATAAATTTTTTCTCTTCAAGAGTTTGAATAATCCTCTCTATACCCACACCTCTTATAGATTCTATTTCACTTTTAGTAACAGGCTGCTTATAAGCAATTATAGAAACTGTTTCTAAAGCTGCAGCTGATATTTTTTTTGGTTTTGCTTCTGGTTCAAAATAATTTGATATTGTCTCTCCACAAATAGGGTTAGTAACAAAATATGCCTTTTCATCTTCAAAGATTAAATTAATCCCTGTGTTGCTCTTTTCATTTTTTATCTCTGTCAAAATCTCCATAGTTTCAATAAACGACAAGGAAAAAAACTTAGCTATATTTTTTATATTAACACCATCACCAGCTAGAAATATAATAGCCTCTATATCTTGTTTCAATTTCATTTAAACTCCTTTTACTGCAATAGCGTCAGGTATCTGCTAATTAAATCTCCATAAATTTCTTGATTATTATTTCCATTTAAGCTATAGTACTGAGGAATATAGTAATTATTATTTTTTATTAAATATTCTATTTTAGCAAGTAACATATCTGCTTTTTGAATCTCCCCTATCTCTCTTAGTAGTCTAACCATCTCTAAATTATATTCAAAATCAACTAAATCAGAATTTTCTTTTATTAAAACTCCTAATACTCTATTGTAATAACTATTATATTCTTCTAGCACTACCCTTCTAAATTTTTCATTATTTAAAATATTTAAATATTTTAAATTTTTAGGATTCCCTATTTTAGAATTTTTACTACTTTTTAAAGTATTATTCAATATAAGCTCTGACTCAACTAGACTTTTTATTTTTGCAAGTTTTTCACTATATTTATCAGGTTCTATTTTATTTACCCGTTCCATAATTTTTGTTAAATAATAAAGTTCTTTTAACTCCCCACCACTGTATATTCTTTCAAAATTAGAATTAATATATTTTACAACCTTATTTCTCAGTAGCGCTTCATACTTTAACAGCTCCATATTGTTGTTTACTATTTCATACATAGTGTAGTTAAAATACAACTCTTCAAACTCTGTTTGATTTTCTTTAGGAATAATTTGATTTATAGGGATTAATCCCTCTTCATATGCAACTTTTTCCATATCCAACTCTTTTTCATAAAATATTTTTGACTTACTCTCTGTTATTTTGTCTACAACTATCCCTCTTGATAAAAGTGCATTCAAATTTCTCAATTGTTTTATCTTTATTTCTAAATGTTCATCAAAATCATCTGTTAACAATAAAGGGTTTACCTCTTTTTCTCCAGTTTTTTCTATTTTTTTATTTTTTTCTCTAAAATTAATTACAAATATACTATTTTGTTCTTTTAACTCTGTTATATAGCACGGATACATCCCTCTCATGCCTATATTTAAATTACTGCTATCAACTTTTATTAAGCTATATACTTCATTGGACATCTCTTTAATTTTAGATAGATAAAATGCCCCTGTTCCATTTTTATCAGAGAAGTTTATTTTTTTGGGTGAACTTTTATTTATCGTTCTTTTTAAACCTTCATAGTCATCTTCAAACTCTATTTTATAGACTATTTTTTTGCTCTCTTGTTGCTCTTTCATCTCTTTAAAATTTAGTTTAAACTCTATCTCTTCTAAATTTTTATCTAAAATTTGGATATCTAAAGTGAATTTCTCACCTTGAAACTCTCCTAGAATTTCAATTTTTGATTTTTTTAAATCGTAATTTACCTCTTTATAAAAATCTTTTAACAAATAAAATTTTTTTTCTTTTATTATTCCAATATCTATTTTTGAAATATCTATTATCCCCAACTGATTTCCTTTTATATTAATAATTTCATTTTTTTCTTTATCATAATAAAAAGATAGCTGTCCATCTGTAATTAGTTGGGCACTATAAGATAAACTACATATTAGTAGTAACAATAATAAATAGATAGAAATAAACTTTTTTTTCATAATTAATATTCAACTTCCGACGATACTAAAACTTTTTTATATTTATCAAAATCCTGTAAAAGTTTTTGTATACCATTAATTACACAGAATAGAGGTTCTTCAGCAGGATAAACATTTAAATTTAAATAAGAAGCTATTAATTTATCCAACTCTTTTATCATAGCCCCTCCCCCTGTTAGGCAGATACCATTTCTTTTTATATCTGAAGCCAGCTCTGGTAAAGTTTTCTCTAATATAAGTCTTATCTCTTCTATTATCTCTATAGCTAAAACTTTTAATGTATCTACTAACTCTGAAGATGTTATTGTAATATTTTTTGGTAATCCATTTAATGCACTTCTTCCACTTATTTCAATAGAAAGTTCCTCTTCTAAAACTCTCACTGCTCCAACTGCTTTTTTTATATCTTCTGCTGTAGTTTCACCAATTATTAAACTGTGTTTTTGTCTAACATAATCAATAATAGCAGAATCAAATCTATCTCCAGCTACTCTAAAAGACGTTGCTTTTACAACTCCACCTAAAGAGATAACAGCAATCTCAGAAGTTCCTCCACCTATATCTACAATCATATGTCCATTTGGATCAAAAACATCTAACCCTAGACCTATTGCAGCTGCCATTGGTTCCTCTATTAAAAAAGCCTCTCTTGCCCCTGCTTCTCTAGTTACCTCTATTACAGCTCTTTTTTCAACTTGAGTTACCCCTGCTGGAACACAAATTATTACTCTTGGACTATTAAATAATTTTTTAGAGCTTGCTCTTTTATAAAGCTCTCTTATTAATTTTTCTGTAATTTCATAATCAGCAATAACTCCATTTCTTAATGGTCTTATTGTTGACATAGTTGCTGGAGTCTTTCCTATCATCCTTTTAGCTTTTTCTCCAACCTCTTCTATAGTCTTAGCTCTATTGTTTATAGCAACAACAGAAGGTTCATTCAATATAACCCCTCTGTTTTTTGTACAAAAAAGTGTATTTGAAGTTCCTAAATCAATCCCTATATCTTCTGAAAAAATCCCTAAAATATTCTTTAATTTTTTATTCATTGAATGCTACATCTCCCTTATTTTTAAATGTTTTTTATCTTAATTGTCATTTAGATTTTATTTAAATCTTCTAATTT